>NZ_VMNC01000161.1:0-2891 GCF_013277505.1 Streptococcus sp. k-378
AAGAACATTTTGGATGAACTCTGCATCCAAGATAAACACTTTTTCTTACCTCTACCGCCATATTCACCGGATTTGAATCCTATTGAGCAAGCTTGGGCTATCTTGAAAAAGAAAGTGACGGATTTATTAAGGGAAGTCCCAACTATTTTTGAATGTTTGGAACACTTTTTTAAAACTAAATGACTATATCAAGCAGATAGTAAAGAACCTTGGGCCTACTACTGGTTAGGAATCACTGGAGGGAAAGCTCCTGATTTTTTTGCTCTTTCTCAAATTTCTGATCAATCCTATCTCATCCAATCTGAAACTTGTCATACCCAGACTACTGCAAAACTCATCTCAGACATTGTTCGCTTCGCTCAGATTACAAAATCCAATGAATTAGCTCAACTCCATATCATGGGACAACTCCATGAACTGATGTTTCATCTGGGAACTATTGCTCCCAATCAGAAAAAAGAATATTTCATCAACCTACCAACTCTATCTTGAATGCAAACGATTAATTGATAGCCACTATCCTCAATCACTTACAATTCAAGATTTAACAAAAGAACTATCCGTTCACAGAAGCTACTTATCAAGCGTATTCAAAGAATTTAATACCTTATCACCCAAAGAATACCTACTCTACGTTCGAATGCACCGAGCTAAACAACTTCTCGAAAATACCCAAGAGTCCATCAAGGTAATTGCATATTCGGTAGGTTTTTCAGATCCACTCCATTTTTCAAAAGCTTATAAACAATACTTAAATCAGACCCCAAGTCATACAAGAAAAGAATCCTCTCAATACCAACTAGTGAGAAAGGCAACACTATGAAATCCTACCAAGCTGTCTATCAGATTCTAGCTAAAGAAAACGACTATATCAGCGGAGAAAAGATTGCAGAAGAACTATCACTGACCCGAACATCAATTTGGAAAGCCATCAGGCGCCTAGAACAAGAAGGCATTGAAATTGATAGTATCAAAAACAAAGGATATAAACTGATGAATGGTGACCTTATTCTTCCAGAGATTCTAGAAGAAAATCTTCCAATTAAAATCAGTTTTAAACCCGAAACAAAATCAACACAACTCGATGCAAAAGAAGCAATTGATTTAGGCTATGAAGCAAACACCCTCTATCTAGCTTCCTATCAAATAGCAGGGCGTGGCCGTTTTCAACGCTCCTTCTACTCTCCTCAAGGTGGCATTTATATGACCCTCCATCTTAAACCAAATCTTCCCTATGACAAATTACCGTCCTACACACTACTTGTAGCTGGAGCTGTCTACAAAGCCATTAAGAACCTAACTTTAATAGATGTCGACATAAAATGGGTCAATGATATCTACCTAAACAATCATAAAATTGGAGGAATTCTCACTGAAGCAATGACCTCTGTAGAAACAGGCTTAGTCACAGATATCATTATTGGAGTAGGTATCAATTTCACTATTAAAGACTTCCCTCAGGAATTAAAAGAAAAAGCTGCTAGCTTATTTAAAACTACAGCTCCAATAACAAGGAATGAATTAATCATAGAAATCTGGCGTGCTTTCTTCGAAACACCAGCAGATGAGTTATTATACCTATATAAAAAACAGTCATTCGTTCTTGGAAAAGAAGTTACTTTCACACTAGATCAAAAAGACTACAAGGGACTTGCTAAAGACATCTCTGAAAGTGGAAAACTTTTGGTGCAATGTGATAACGGAAAAGAAATCTGGCTCAATAGCGGAGAAATTTCTCTCAAGAGTTGGAAGTAATAATAAATTAGAACAACCATAAAATCGACAATATATAAAGATTTTAGCTTTTCTTCAACCCACTACAGTTGACAAAGAGCCAAAAAAGAAAGGACGAAATTTGTCCTTTCTAGATATTAGCTGACTTCAACCCACTACAGTTGACAAAGAGCCAAATGAAAAAGAGAGTTACAAACTCTCATTAAAACGGAGAATAAGGGATTCGAACCCTTGCGCCAGTTACCCGACCTAACGATTTAGCAAACCGTCCTCTTCAGCCTCTTGAGTAATTCTCCAATTAATGGGCACGAGTGGACTCGAACCACCGACCTCACGCTTATCAGGCGTGCGCTCTAACCACCTGAGCTACGCGCCCAAGTTAAAAAACTTGGTAATTTGAACAAAGTTCAAAGCGGGTGACGAGAATCGAACTCGCGACAACAGCTTGGAAGGCTGTAGTTTTACCACTAAACTACACCCGCATAAATACTATCAATAAAATGGCGCGAGACGGAATCGAACCGCCGACACATGGAGCTTCAATCCATTGCTCTACCAACTGAGCTACCGAGCCTTATTGCGGGAGCAGGATTTGAACCTACGACCTTCGGGTTATGAGCCCGACGAGCTACCGAGCTGCTCCATCCCGCGTTAATAAAAAAGGAGGATGTGGGATTCGAACCCACGCACGCTTTTACACGCCTGACGGTTTTCAAGACCGTTCCCTTCAGCCGGACTTGGGTAATCCTCCAATATTCAAATGGACCTTGTAGGACTTGAACCTACGACCACTCGGTTATGAGCCGAGAGCTCTAACCAGCTGAGCTAAAGGTCCGACAAGATCATTATAGCGGCGAAGGGGATCGAACCCCCGACCTCCCGGGTATGAACCGGACGCTCTAGCCAGCTGAGCTACACCGCCATGAATCGGGAAGACAGGATTCGAACCTGCGACACCTTGGTCCCAAACCAAGTACTCTACCAAGCTGAGCTACTTCCCGAGTTAAATAGAAAAATGCACCCTAGAGGAGTCGAACCTCTAACCGCCTGATTCGTAGTCAGGTACTCTATCCAGTTGAGCTAAGGGTGCTCATTATATTATGCCGAAGACCGGAATCGAACCGGTACGATTGTTACAAATCGCAGGATTTTAAGTC
>NZ_VMNC01000162.1:0-1284 GCF_013277505.1 Streptococcus sp. k-378
ATGCGTCAAAGGTTATTTCTTTCATTCTTTTTCTCCTAATACTCTTCGAAAATCTCTTCAAACCACGTCAGCGTCGCCTTACCGTGCGTATAGTTACTGACTTCGTCAGTTCTATCCACAACCTCAAAACAGTGTTTTGAGCTGACTTCGTCAGTTTCATCTACAACCTCAAAACAGTGTTTTGAGCAGCCTGCGGCTAGCTTCCTAGTTTGCTCTTTGATTTTCATTGAGTAGCAATCCTGTCTTTCACGGCAGGATTTTTTATATATCAAAAAGCAAGTCACTTGACCTGCTTCTGCTTTACTCTTCTTGTGCTAATGCTTTAAAATCTTTGTCTAAGATGGGTTGCACTTCTAATTGATTGGCGTCTAGTTGGTGGTAAAATGCTGATGGTAGCGACTCTAGGAATTTTGCATAGTCCAAGCGAGCGATAGCCTCATAGTCTTCTGGTTTAGAGCCGTCTCCTGTGATTTGAACCAAGTCAATCTCCCACTGAACTTCCTTATCCACCAATTGCTCCATATAGGCTGCAGGAACAAATGGTTCTCTCGGTAAAACTGTCTTGACTCCTTGAGCTAGATGGTAAACGCCATGCACTTGTCCCTCTCCATCCTGATAGAAGGAAACTCTTGCAAAGTAGGCATCTGTCTCTTGAACCGCACGCACACGCGCTTCAAACTGTGCCAAACCATCTTCCCCTAAAAAGCTTTTCAAATCCTCATTACTAAAGAAAACAGGATTAAAAATTCCTTGGCAAATCGTAAAACGGGCTGCAGGGTCTGCTAGATAGGCTTGAATACTTGCTTGGAAATAAGCTTCAAAATCAAAACCATCTAGTCCTTCAATCTCAGTTCCTGTGTAAGCAAGCAAAGCATCTAAAAATGACTTGATGATCTCCCAGTCTATCTTCGTTAGTAGCTCAGGAAGATCGACACGGTAAGCCTTTCGACCATCAGCATAACTGACCTTAAAGAGAAATTGTGATTGCCCTACTATCGCACACTCGATATACTCAAGACGGTTAAGAAGCTGACGGAGATAAACCGCATCATAGCTATGTGACTCCAAACCATCTACCAAGGCCAAGATGGACTTGGCAGTCAAAATCTCTTGTTCTCCTAAAATGCTCTGTTTATTTGGAATAAAAAATGTTTTCGCCATAACTGGACTCCTTTGAAATCGTTTACATACAGTATACCTTATTTTTCTGAAAGATACAAAAACAAACTTTATACTCTTCGAAAATCTCTTCAAACCGCGTCAGCTTCGCCTTGCCGTAGATAT
>NZ_VMNC01000163.1:0-984 GCF_013277505.1 Streptococcus sp. k-378
CTCTTATTATGGGAAGATACCTATGAATTGGGTACAGACAACATTAAATTATATAGGAATAATTAGTACTGGTAACACGCCATCTAAAAATAGCCCTGAAAACTACGGCGGCGAAATACCATTCTATAAACCTGCTGATTTATTACAAGGAGAACTATACAATGCAACTGAATATTTATCGGTTCTAGGAAATACAAAATCCAGAAAAATAAAAGCAGGTTCTATTTTAATAAATGGTATTGGAAATATTGGAATTGCTGGGATTGTTCGTGTTGATGGAGCGTTCAATCAACAAATGCATGGCATAGAAGTATTTAATTTTGTCAACTCAAAATTTTTACTTTTAGCTATACAGTCTGATTTTATGCAAAAACAATTCAAGAACAATACATCATCTACCACTATTCCTATATTAAACAAAACTAGATTTTCTCAAACTATAATTAATTTTCCAGGTATACGTACACAAAAATTAATAATTACTAAAGCTGAGAAACTTTTTGAAAAAGTAAATCAATTTTAGCGACAATTCTCTTTTGTTCTAAAACTGAAGGAATACCTATTATTTTAGATTTTAGATACGAATAATGTCGAGCATAGCCCCTGTTCCTAACAAATAATAGCGTATAGTCTAAGTGGTATTTTAAAAATTTTGCAGATAAGCAAATTGGAGACAGAATTTTTACTCCGTCTGCACCAACAACAAAAGGGAAGTCTATAATCTTAAGATTTCTTGTATGGTCACCAAATATTACAACGTTTGTTTTATAGTCTAGAATCTTAGAAAAATTATTAGAAAATCCTTCAACTAATATTTTAGATTGACTAACTACTGGAATCTTGCCCTCTTTTACAATTTCAGACTGTTTTATTTGATAAGGCTTAGCTGAAATAGTTGTTACAATTTTTTCTAAAGGAGCTAGCAACCAAGTTGATCTTCTTGGAAAATCTATTTCAATTTTAATGTTATTCAGATAATAAGAG
>NZ_VMNC01000164.1:0-1941 GCF_013277505.1 Streptococcus sp. k-378
AGCCGCAGGCTGTACTTGAGTACGACAAGGCGACGTTGACGCGGTTTGAATTTGATTTTCGAAGAGTATTAGTGATTATTCCATTTCAAAAACATCACTTTCTTGCTTGTTAGGTAGAACCAATGAGAGCAAGATTCCAACGATGGCTGGCACCAACCATGGGAGTGAGGCCTTGGCAAAAGGAAGAACGCTAACAAGATTTGCAAAAAATTCAACCTTAAAGGAGCTTCCTAGTACGCTTGCAATGCCAATAGCTGTAACAACAGCAATTGTCAACTGCATACCTGGTTTTGAAAGAGCCACGAATTTGTTGACAATGACAATCATAACGATGGCAATCGTGATTGGGTACAAAATAACCAGCACAGGGATTGAGTACTTGATAATCGCATCAAGACCCAAATTGGCAATGACAAATCCAATCAAGGTAAAGGCTGTCGCATAAACCTTGTAGCTGATTTGTGGGAAACGCTCGTTAAAGAACTCAGCTGTTGACACAATCAAACCAACAGTTGTTGTAAAGCAGGTTACGGTAACCATAGCTGCAAGGAAGAGTTGAGCTGTTGAGCCAAATATTTCTTGAGTGGCTTGTGACAAGATGTAAACACCTGGTGTTCCACCTTTCATAGCCTCAGCTGGTACTGGGAAATGATTTCCAAGGAATCCTAAACCAATGTAAAGAGCACTGAAGGCAAGGGCTACAACGATACCAACCACCCAAATAGTTGAAATGTATTCTTTCTTACTTGAAAATCCAAGTTGTTTTAAGGTTTGAACTGCGATTACGCTAAAGGCAACTGAGGCAAGAGCATCCAAGGTATTATAACCTTCTAGGAAACCTGTCCCAAAAGCAGAAGCTTGATAAGCAGCTGAAGCAGCTTGAGGACTTGTTCCACCGTATTTGAAAGCTCCCAGAACAACCAAGATAACAATCAAAATCGCAAAGACTGGCGTTAAAATACGTCCAATGCGGTCTAAGATTTTTGATGGATTAAGCGAAATCAAATAGGCTGCTGCAAAATACAGAACTGTAAAGACAATCAAGCCAAGTCCTTTATTTGCATCCGATAAAAGGGGGCTAATCCCTACTTCGTAAGCTGTTGTAGCTGTACGTGGGATAGCAAAGAATGGACCGATTGACAAGTAAAGAACTGAGAGGTAAAGAGTCGCGAACCAAGGCGCTATCTTCGTTGAAATCTCATAGATATATCCTTTAGGATTTAGCGTTCCAATAATAAGGGTCAAGACGGCGATACCGACACCTGAAAAGACAAAACCTGCGATGGCAGGAAGAAAATGTTCTCCAGATAGAGCACCTAGAGAAGGCGGAAAAATCAAGTTCCCCGCACCAAAAAATATTCCAAACAGGAGCAAACCTGTTAGGGCACCTTTTTTAGCCATGTAAATCTCCTTCATATTTATAAAATACTGACCTAGTATATCATGAATAGGAGTATGAAAAAAGCTTCATGAAGTAAATATTGAATGTTTTCAAGATTCTTAAAAATAAGAATTATCTAAAAATAATATTCTCCTACCTAAATCACACCAAGTAGGAGAAAATTCTTATGTTTAGAGTTCTTCAAAGGCAGTCATACCACCTTGGACATTGATAACCTCATAACTTTGTTCAGCTAGAAATTGGCAAGCACGCGCCGATCTCATTCCATATTTACAAATAACATAATGTAACTGGTCCTTGTCCAATTGATCATAGGTATCAGTCAGTTGACTCAGAGGAAGATTCTGAGCACCTTCTAAATGAAGAGCTTCAAACTCATCCACTTCTCTCACATCCACTAAAGAAAGTTGCTCATTTTGGTAAAGCTGGTAAAATGCGTCAAAGGTTATTTCTTTCATTCTTTTTCTCCTAATACTCTTCGAAAATCTCTTCAAACCACGTCAGCGTCGCCTTACCGTGCGTATAGTTACTGACTTCGT
>NZ_VMNC01000165.1:0-583 GCF_013277505.1 Streptococcus sp. k-378
TGTTACCTTAGCTGGTGTTGTTACATTAGGAACTTCTACAGCTGCTTTACCTGGTTCTGTAATCTTAGCCTTACCTACAACCGTAGTATCTGGTAATTGATCATTTGGAACCTTAGCTGAACCATCTGCTCCAATCGTCACTTTAATTGGACGACCATCCTTACCTGGAAGTTCTACCATTGTTCCTTCTGGATAAGTTGAGCCATCTGGTTTCTTAGGTGTTACTGTAACGTCACCTGTAGTAGGATCTTGTACCAAGTCAATAGTTGGTGTCTTACGGGCTGGTGTTGTTACATCCACTGGTTGTGATGGTTTCTTGTTCGGTTCTGTTACTTTACCTTTACCTGGCACAGCACCTTTCGGAAGCTTGTCATTTGGTACTTCACCTGAACCATTGTCACCAATTGTTACTGTGATTGTTGTTCCATTTTCTCCTGGAATTTCTACCTTAGTTCCTGATGGGTAAGTTGTTCCATCTGGTTTCTTAGGTGTTACAATCGCATTTCCATTTGGTTGTTGAGCAATTTCAATCTTACCTGGTGTTTCAGTCGTTGGCGTTGCTGGTGTTACCTTAGCTGGTGTT
>NZ_VMNC01000166.1:0-1047 GCF_013277505.1 Streptococcus sp. k-378
TGGAACCGTTAGAGTTGAGGTAGTACCATGAACCATTCACTTGTACCCAACCCGTTACCATGGAACCGTTAGTATTATAAAAATACCACATACCATTTTCTTGTTTCCAGCCTGTTGTTGCAGCAACTGGTTTAGCTGGTTCTAATGCTGAATCTGTTCCTTGATTAGATGTAACAGATACAGGATATGAAGGAATAGATGACTTCTTAGGAACAACAACTTTTTCAGGTTCTCTCGTCCCTCTCCTTATACGTCTTTTTACCATCTCTTTAGTAATTTGACGAGAAGTAGTTTCTTCAATTGTTCCATCACGTTCATCTACAGTATAGATTGTAGTAAGCGTAATTTCACCAATTTCTCCTGCTTCTTCTATTTCTTGACCTTTATCAAGAGTTGAGTCATCGAGATATTCTGTTTCGATTGGAATTTCTTGGACAAGAACTTGGGGCTTGGTTCCTTTTTTAACAACTCTTGTTTGAGAGTCTTCTTTTTGACTTAAAGTACTCTCAGTTACTTGTCCACTCTTTCCATCTACATCATAAGTTATCGTTGTAACTGTTTTCCCATTCTTTCCTAGAGTAATCTCTTGCTCCTGTCCTGCAGAAAGGTCATTGTCTGCTTCATATTTAGTAGCAAATGGAACAAGAACTTCTTCAACCTTGCTTTTGGCTGGAACTTTGATAACTGTATCCGTGGCTTCTTTTCTATCAACAGTAACCTTTTCGCTAACCTTACCAGTCTCTGGATTAACATCGTAGGTCGTCGTTGTGGTTACATAGCCATCTTCTCCGTCAACCATCTCAATAGAAGCTCCTCGGTCTCTACTTTCATCTTTTTCATAACGGATGACACTTGTAGGAAGGACTTCGCGGTCAACCTTGCTTTTGGCTGGAACTTTGATAACTGTATCCGTGGCTTCTTTTCTATCAACAGTAACCTTTTCGCTAACCTTACCAGTCTCTGGATTAACATCGTAGGTCGTCGTCGTGGTTACATAGCCATCCTCTCCGTCAACCATCTCAATAGAAGCTCCTCGGTCTCTACTTT
>NZ_VMNC01000167.1:0-787 GCF_013277505.1 Streptococcus sp. k-378
GGCTCTTTGTCAACTGTAGTGGGTTGAAGTCAGCTAAGCACGAGAAAGGACAAATTTCGTCCTTTCTTTTTTGATGTTCAGAGCGATAAAAATCCGTTTTTTGAAGTTTTCAAAGTTCCGAAATCCAAAGGCATTTCGTTTGATAAGCTTAATGAGATTATTGGTCGCTTCCAGTTTGGCGTTAGAATAGTGTAGTTGAAGGGCGTTGACAATCTTTTCTTTATCTTTGAGGAAAGTTTTAAAGACAGTCTGAAAAATAGGATGAACCTGCTTAAGATTGTCCTCAATAAGTCCGAAAAATGTCTCTGGTTCCTTATTCTGGAAGTGAAAAAGCAAGAGCTGATAGAGATTGTAGTGGTGTTTCAAGTCTTCTGAATAGCTCAAAAGCTTGTCAAGAATCTCTTTATTGGTTAAGTGCATACGAAAAGTAGGGCGATAAAAACGTTTATCGCTGAGTTTACGACTATCCTGTTGAATGAGTTTCCAGTAGCGCTTGATAGCCTTGTATTCATGGGATTTTCGATGAAACTGATTCATGATTTGGACATGCACACGACTCATAGCACGGTTAAGATGTTGTACAATGTGAAAGCGATCCAACACGATTTTAGCATTCGGGAGTGAAACAGTCTGGGAGACTGTTTCAGCCTGAGCCTAGAAATTTGAAAGCGAATCTGTTTAGCTAAGTCATAGTAAGGACTAAACATATCCATAGTAATAATTTTCACTCGACATCGGACAGCTCTATCGTAGCGAAGAAAGTGATTTCGAATGATAGCTTGTGTTC
>NZ_VMNC01000168.1:0-976 GCF_013277505.1 Streptococcus sp. k-378
AAGGAACTAAGAAAACGACTCCCTAAGAAGTCGCATTCATCGAAAATTGGATTAATAACTATCCTAAAAAACACTTGAACTACAAGTCCACCAGAGAAGACTTCTTGATGGAGAACTTGAAATTTGGCAATGAAATAAATACTATACAAATTGATTAGGGAATTTAAAACATAGTAGATTGAAACTAGAATAGTACACCTCTAATTCTAAAACATTGTTAGAAATCGATTTGACTGTCCTGATCTATTCGTCCTATTCTTATTTCATTTTACTATATTTTGGTGCAATAAGTGAAAAGTAGTCCGAATAATATAAGGATTGATTTTATTGTTTTTAAACTCAAATGAATTGAAACAAAGAGAGTAGGAAAATTCTCATCTGAAAGTATTTTAGAATAATTCTCTTCGTGAATTTCTTCAAAACAGATAGCTTCATCTTAGGTATGTGTTAATTGGATTTCGTAAGTTCTATTCATAATCGTAAAGTTATGCACTGAGAAAGTTGTAGTTAGTCTCCCAGTTTGCTAAATTTCTCGAATAGTATCTTTTTTAGGTATGTGATTTCTTTTTGCATTTTTGTGTTAGATAAGGTATAATAGTTTTATTGTCTTTTGGGGTCGTTACGGATTCGACAGGTATTATGAGGCATATTTTGCGACTCGTGTGGCGACGTAAACGCTCAGTTAAATATAACTGCAAAAAATAACACTTCTTACGCTCTAGCTGCCTAAAAACCAGCAGGCGTGACCCGATTTGGATTGCTCGTGTTCAATGACAGGTCTTATTATTAGCGAGATACGATTGAGTCTTGTCTAGCGGCTTGATAAGAGATTGATAGACTCGCAGTTTCTAGGCTTGAGTTATGTGTCGAGGGACTGTTAAACTAATACATAGCCTATGGTTGTAGACAAATATGTTGGCAGGTGTTTGGACGTGGGTTCGACTCCCACCGGCTCCATTATTATGGCTTCAAGCCA
>NZ_VMNC01000169.1:0-1194 GCF_013277505.1 Streptococcus sp. k-378
TGTGTATGAGTATGCGTGGTGTCAGAAAACCAGGCACTGCCACCTTGACGACAGTAGCTCGTGGTCTATTTGAAACAGATAAGGACCTCCGAGATCAGGCTTATCGTTTAATGGGACTATAATACTCTTCGAAAATCAAATTCAAACCACGTCAGCTTCCATCTGCAACCTCAAAACAGTGTTTTGAGCAGCCTGCGGCTAGCTTCCTAGTTTGCACTTTGATTTTCATTGAGTATAAAAAGAATCCGCTTTGGGCGGATTTTTCTAGAAAGGACTAGTTATGGATCAACTGCAGATTAAGGATTTGGAAATGTTTGCCTATCATGGTCTTTTTCCGAGTGAGAAAGAATTGGGGCAGAAGTTTGTTATTTCCGCAATCCTATCCTATGATATGACCAAGGCGGCTACAGACTTGGATTTAACAGCCTCTGTCCATTACGGAGAATTGTGCCAGCAGTGGACGGCTTGGTTTCAGGAAACAACTGAGGACTTGATTGAAACGGTAGCCTACAAACTGGTAGAACGTACCTTTGAGGCCTATCCTCTTGTCCAAGAAATTCAGCTGGAACTGAAAAAACCTTGGGCACCGGTGCATTTGCCACTAGATACTTGCTCAGTAACCATTCATCGTCGCAAGCAACGAGCCTTTATCGCCCTAGGAAGCAATATGGGGGATAAGCGAGAAAACTTGAAACAAGCCATTGAGAAACTGCGAAATCGAGGTATATATATTCTCAAAGAGTCCAGTGTCTTGACGACGGAGCCTTGGGGTGGTGTGGAGCAGGATAGCTTTGTAAATCAAGTGGTTGAGGTTGAAACCTGGTTGCCCGCCCAAGTTCTATTAGAGACCTTGTTAGCCATTGAGTCAGAGATGGGACGGGTGAGAAAAGTACATTGGGGGCCTCGTTTGATTGATTTGGACTTGCTCTTTGTGGAGGACCAGATCCTTTATACAGATGACCTTATCTTGCCTCATCCTTACATAGCGGAACGCCTTTTTGTCCTTGAGTCCTTACAGGAAATTGCGCCTCATTTTATCCATCCGACATTAAAGCAACCTATTCGCAACTTGTATGATGCTTTGAAAAAATAGAAAAAACTCTAGTTTTCAGTCACTTGCAACTGAAGGCTAGAGTTTTTATACTCTTCGAAAATCTCTTCAAACCACGTCAGCTCTATCTGCAACCTCAAAAC
>NZ_VMNC01000017.1:0-31363 GCF_013277505.1 Streptococcus sp. k-378
CGGACTCGATTCTCTCCTTAAAGAAACACGTGGTTGTCGTAACCATGCATATATGACAGTTGAGGAAGAGAAAGCCTTTATTGCCCGTCATTTGAAGGCTGCAGAGGCAGGAGAATTTGTTACAATTGATGCCTTATTTCAGGCTTATAAAAAGGAGTTAGGTTCTTCCTACACACGTGATGACTTTTATCAACTCTTGAAGCGCCATGGTTGGCGAAATATTAGGCCACGTCCAGAACATCCCAAGAAAGCAGACGTTCAAACCATTGTCGCGTCTAAAAATAAAATCTCAATTCAAGAAGACAAGAAAGCGCTTTAAAACCAGTAGGCATTTTCGTAAGGTTCGCTTGATGTACCAAGATGAGGCTGGTTTCGGTAGAATCAGTAAACTGGGATTTTGTTGGGCTCCAATGGGAGTAGGTCCACATGTCCATAGTCACTATATACGAGAATTTCGCTATTGTTACGGAGCTGTTGATGCCCATATTGGAAGATATCATGAATCAACTTCAAGATGTTATACAAGGACTGGAGAAGGAGGTGATAAAGTCCATCGTTAATCGGAGATGGAATAGAATGCTTTTTGAAAGCAGATGAGTATCAAAACACTGTTTTGAGGCTGTAGATGAAACTGACGAAGTCAGTAACCATACATACGGCAAGGCGACGCTGACGTGGTTTGAAGAGATTTTCGAAGAGTAGCAAAATGGAAAAAGGAGTGAGTGAAGTACATCGCCTCCCCACTCCTTTTTCTGTTTTTAGGCTGTTTTTTCAACCTTCAAGATTTTTACATCATAGCTACCAACAGGCGTTTCAATGGTTGCTGTATCACCTGTTTTCTTGCCAATCAAGGCTTGTCCAATTGGGCTTTCATTTGAAACTTTACCTGCAAAGGCATCCGCACCCGCTGAACCTACGATAATATAAACTTCTTCTTCGTCCTCACCAATTTCTTGGATGGTGACTGTTTTACCAATCGCTACTTCGTCCTGGGCAACTGCGTCGCTATTGACGATTTCAGCATAGCGGATTTTTGTTTCTAAGCTAGAGATTTGTCCTTCGACAAAGGCTTGTTCATCCTTAGCTGCTTCGTACTCACTGTTTTCTGAAAGGTCACCGTATGAACGGGCAATCTTAATGCGTTCTACCACTTCTGGTCGACGAACCAATTTCAATTCTTCTAATTCTTTTTCAAGTTTTTCCTTTTCCTCAAGGGTCATAGGATATGTTTTTTCTGCCATTTTTCTCAACTTTCTTCTAATAATATTTTCTAAAGAAAATTATGTGAAGTATCACATAATTTTAGTTTGTTTGGTTTAATTTGCTGTTGACATGTTCAGCGACATTGCGATCGTGGTCTTCTTGATTATTAGCATAGTAGACCTTGCCTTCTGTGACATCTGCTACAAAGTAGAGGTTATCGCTCTTAGTTTGATTGATGCTTGACTCAATCGCATCCAGACTTGGACTATCGACTGGACCAGGCATGAGACCTACATTTTTATAAACATTATAAGGTGAATCAATGTTGGTATCAATCGCAACATCCTCAGCTAAGCTGATATTTTGCCCCAGTTTTCCTTGGGCATACAAGATTGCAATATTACTTTGAAGTGGCATATCACGATTCAAACGATTGTAGAATACACCTGCAATGAGCTTACGATCTTCTGTCTTGGCACCTTCTTTTTCGACCAAGGAAGCAATGGTCAACAACTCATTGACAGTCAAGTTTTTAGATTTGATAGTACTATAGTAAGGAGATAGGTTCTTATCCATAGCAGCTAACATCTCATCAATCAAGCTCTCAACAGTTGTGCTTTCCTTGATAGAATAAGTAGCTGGGAAAAGGTATCCTTCCAAACGATAACGCGCACCACTATCTTTTGCAGGCAAACTTTCCAATAAAGTAGGATATTTGGCTACTGCTTGACTGATAAACGTCTCATCTTGAACTTTTGCCAAGAAAGCCTCCGCTGTCAAAGACTCTTTGAAGTCACCTTCCAATTGACCCACAGCTTGTGCAATCTGATCCAAGGTATAACCTTCTGGAATTGTCAAAGTCGCAAGTACAGGTTCTTGCGGTTCATCTGTTCCACCTTTTTGCAACTCTTTGAGTAAGTCTTCTGTACTCATACTCTTTTGCAAATTGTAGTAACCCGCTTTCAAGTCGGTATAATTTTTATACTTGGCATAAAAGCTAAAAATCAGACCATGCTTTACCAAACCAGCTTTTTCAAGCGTCGTACCGATTTCTTGAACGTTTGAACCTTCTGGAATTCCAACCGTCACATATTTCTTAGAATTAGCATCGATAGGTAACAAAGAATCTAGCACGTACTGGTAACCAAAGTAACCACCTGCTGAGAGCAAGGCAAGGAATACAAGGAATGAAATCACAAAAGCTTTCACATGTGACTTCTTCTCTTTCTTAGACTTAACGGGTTTTGCTCCTTCTCTACGGCTACGACGTGGTGTATCGCTGATGATATCTACTGTTTCTGTAGCAGGCGTAGGTGTTTCTGGACCTGCTTGTTCTGCTTTTTTCTCTGCCGTCTTATAGGAAACAGCTACCCTTGTTGGGGTTTCATTGTATTCTCTTTCAAATTTCTTAGGTCTAACAGGACCTGGACCTGGTCCTGGTCTTGAACCACTTTCTTCCGCTGGAGAAGAAGGTACATCTTGACTTGGGTGAGTAGGCACGGTAGGAGCTTTTCTCATAATCTCCTCTACCGTTGACAAGGAATCAGCCATGAGTTCTTCAGCTGAAGGTTCATTTGCAGGAGTGCGAACTACTGCCTCATCTTCTTTCAGAACTTCATCATAGCCTTTTACTTTTTCTAAATCTCTCAGAATCTGCTCTTTAAAGCTTAATTTCTCTTCTTCTCTTGACTTTTCACTCAAAAGTTTTTCCTCCTCGTTGACAATCCATAATATTATATCTTAAAAGTCCAAGAAAAGCAACCTATGATGCTTTTCCTAGCTTATTTTTTCATTTCCCAGACCATATCATACCAGGTTTCCCCTGCAAAGGTTGACTGGGACTGGCCTTCGTTGACAAATCCGTGCTTTTCATAGTAGGCGATGAGATAGTCATGACAGGTTAGGTTAATGCCATCTCTCTTATCTTCAAGAGCAACTTCTTTCAAGGCTGTCAGCAATTTCTGACCTAGTCCGAGGCCCTGTGCCTCCTTGGCAATAGAAAGACAGGTCACAGAGATATAGCCACCCCGCTCATGACCATAGTCTTCTATCTCCTCTGTAAAGGACTGGTCTTGCAGATGACGGTGGGGGCCAACTGGTCCTTCTATATACCCCATGATTCTGCCTTCTTTTTCCGCAACCAGAAAAGAGGTCTGAATTTCTCTCAAATGTGCCTCAAAAACAGAGCGAGGAATGGCTTCTTCAATCGAGAAATTTTCTAGTTCAATCTCAACGATACGATCCAAATCTTCTAATCTTGCTTGTCTGATCTTCATTGTGCCTCCAGATAAAAGGGATTAAACCAAATCATACTAAAACCCTGGCTAGTTGCATAAAGCGAAGTTTCTTCATCGATAAAACCGTTCATTTCAAAATAGGAAAGCAGCTCATCAGGACTCTTCAAACGAATCCCTTTGTAATCCAGTTCAACTGCCACCTCTTTTAAGGCTGCAAGAAGAAGCGTTCCCAAGCCCTGTCTCTGATGGTCAGACTCAATAACTAAAGAATGTACTTTTAGACATTGCGGTTTGTCTGACTGAGGACTTGATAGAATATAGCCTAAAAGTTGATTTTCATCCCTAGCTAGAAGAAAGGTATCCGCACTCTTACGGATACTTTCTTCTAAAATATGGGAAGGTTGCTGCTTTTCAGCTGGAAAAGATGTGGCCTGAAGTGCCACTACCTCAGCCAAATCAGACTGACTCGCCTGAATAATCTTAATTGGAATTTCCATGAGAACATCCTATTGAACATTACTTGTCAAATTAGACAAGAGACGCTCAAATGAGTATTCATAGGTTTGGATGTCTCCTGCTCCCATAAAGACATAGACAGCATTGTCATGGTCTAGGAGTGGAGAAACATTTTCAACAGTGATCACTTGGTGTTTTTTGTTGATTTTGTTGGCTAGGTCTTCTACCTTGACATCTCCATGGTCTACCTCACGAGCTGACCCATAGATTTGCGCTAAATAAACAGCATCCGCTTGATTCAAAGCGTGGGCAAAGTCATCTAACAAGGCAATGGTTCTTGTAAAGGTATGCGGTTGGAAGACTGCTACAATTTCCTTGCTTGGGTATTTCTGACGAGCCGCATCCAAGGTCGCAATAATTTCTGTTGGATGGTGGGCAAAATCATCGATAATCACTGTGTCATTGACAATTTTCTCAGTGAAACGACGCTTAACACCGGCAAATGTTTTCAAGTGCTCACGCACCAAGTTCAAATCAAATCCTGCTGTGTAAAGAAGACCAATAACGGCTGTCGCATTCATGATATTGTGACGACCAAAGGTTGGAATGTGGAATTGCCCCAAGTCTTGTCCACGGAAATGAACCGTGAAAGTTGAACCAGTTGTAGAACGAAGAAGATCGCTAGCTACAAAGTCATTACCTTCTGCTTCAAAGCCATAATAATAAATCGGAGCATTGGCTGTAATTTTACGTAATTCTGCATCTTCACCATAGACAAAAAGCCCCTTGGTAATTTGTTTGGCATAGTCGTTAAAGGCATTGAAAACATCCTCGAGACTTGTGAAATAGTCTGGATGGTCAAAATCAATGTTGGTGATAATAGAGTATTCTGGGTGGTAAGGCATGAAATGGCGCTCATATTCGTCAGATTCAAAGACAAAATATTTGGCATTGGCCGAACCACGACCGGTCCCATCCCCAATCAAGAAGCTGGTATCTGTAATGTGAGACAAGACGTGTGACAACATACCTGTCGTTGAAGTTTTTCCATGCGCTCCTGCTACTCCCATGCTGACAAAGTCGCGCATAAAGCTACCTAGAAATTCATGGTAACGTTTGTAGCTGATACCATTTTGGTCCGCATAGGCAATTTCGACGTTGTTATCTGGACGAAAGGCATTTCCAGCGATAATTTCCATATCACCGTCTAGGTTCTTTTCATCAAAAGGAAGAATAGTAATCCCTGCCTGCTCAAGACCACGTTGGGTAAAGTAGTATTTTTCAACATCTGATCCCTGTACCTTGTGCCCCATTTGGTGCAACATCAAGGCCAAGGCACTCATCCCTGATCCCTTAATCCCGATAAAATGATATGTCTTTGGCATGTTTTCTCCCCTATTCTGTCATTCTGGTCAGATTCAACTCTTGGGCAACCCGACGTTCTTGTTCTGTTTGTTTACTTTTTTTATTGTAGATTTGGCTCTTCTTTAGAAAATCATAGTTGTTTTTCTTTGGAGCAGGTGCTGATACTTCTTCATTCTTGGTAGGGATAGAATGAACTTCTTCTGCCAAGATGTAATGAGACTGGGTCAATTTTTGACTATATTTGACAAATTCACCAGGATTTTCCTTTTGGAAAGGCGCTGTCGGTTGATTGCCCTGTCTAACAAGGCCTGATTTAGAATGACGTCTCGCACGGCTGAAATCCTGAGTTAGATAGTTAGCAGAGCGTTTCTTTTTCAAGTCCGCACGCGCTTCTTCACGCGCCACCTCCGCATAGCTCTTTCCTTCTTTTTTAACCCCTAAAGGAGCTTTTTTAGGTTTCTCGACTTGCTTTTCAAGCGGTTTTACTGGTTTTTCTTCAGCAATAGGAGCCCATTCTAAATAATTTTTATCTCGATACTCACCCTTGATATTACTGATCAGATCAGACTCATCATACAAGTTCATGACTGGCATTTCAGTCAACATGACCTCGTCATCTGACACCAATGGAAATCGTTCTTGTTTCATTTTCTATTTCCTTTCAACACTTCATTATAGCGTATTGTCTTGATTTTTCAAGTGCTGGCTTCAGAAATTCCCAAAATTTCTCTAATTTCTGCTAGGGTCAGACTGCCACGTGACTCTGTGCCATCCAATACTTGTGACACCAGATGTTTCTTCTGTTCTTGGAGTTCCTGAATTTTTTCTTCAATGGTTCCCCTGGTCACTAAGCGATAAACCTCAACCGTTTCTTCCTGACCCATCCGATGGGCACGGCCAATGGCTTGCGCCTCCACCGCAGGATTCCACCAAAGGTCAACCAAGATAACCGTATCAGCACCTGTCAGGTTCAGTCCGACACCACCAGCCTTGAGGGAAATCAGAAAGGCATCTCTTTCCCCTTGGTTAAAGACCTTGGTCATGTCTTGTCTTTCCTTGGCTGGGGTTGAACCCGTAATTTTAAAGGAAGTCATGCCCAAGTCTGGCAGTTCTTGTTCAATTTTCTCCAACATTCCCTTAAACTGCGAGAAAATCAAGACACGGTGTCCGCCGTCTGCCACCTGTAGCAGCAGGTCTCGGAGACTATCCAGTTTGCCGCTGGCTCCCTGATAATCTTCCATAAAGAGGGCAGGGGTATCACAGATTTGGCGCAAGCGCATCAGACCAGACAAGATTTCCACACGACTTCGCTGAAATTCCTGATCTGATACTTGAGCCAGACGGTCTCGCATCTGTTGTAACTGGGCAAGGTAAATAGCCTTTTGCTGGTCTTCCAGTTCATTTTTATAAACCACCTCAATCAAGTCTGGCAATTCAGTCAGAACTTCTTCTTTCTTGCGTCGCATCACGAAAGGCTTGATAAACTGAGCCACTCGCTCGGCTGGCAATTTCATAAATTCTTTCTTGCTTGGCAAAAGTCCGGGCATGACGATTTGGAAAATAGACCACAACTCACCCAGATGGTTTTCAATCGGAGTTCCTGACAAGGCAAAGACCGACGGCACCACAAATTGTCTCAAGGTCTGGGCAATCTTGGTCTGGGCATTTTTCATGACCTGAGCCTCATCTAAGAAAAGGAAGTCAAAGGCCATCCCCTGATAAAACTCACTGTCCTGACGGAAGGTGGCATAGCTAGTCACATAGATTTGATGGCTCTCGGCAAGAATCTCCTCACGACTTGCTTTCAAACCATGAACAACAGCCACATCCAACTGTGGAGCAAATTTCTGAAACTCATCTGCCCAGTTGTAAATCAAACCTGACGGAGCGAGAATCAAAACCCGACTTTCTTTTGTCACTTGACTAGTCAAAAAAGCAATGGTCTGAAGGGTTTTCCCCAATCCCATATCATCAGCCAAAATCCCACCAAAACCATAATGATGGAGCATCTGCAACCAGCCAATTCCCTTTTCCTGATAATCTCGCAAGTCAGCCTTGACCTGAGTTGCTTGCAAAGGAAAGTCCTCTGGATGCGTCAAATCCTGGGCCAGATTCTGGAATTCTTGTGAAAAAGAAACACGGTCTCGCCCTTCAAAGAGATGAGCTAAACTGTAGGCCAAGGATTTCCGAGCCTGCAAGGTCCCATCTTTTAATTCAAATTGCCCCAGTTCCTGTAGATTTTGGCGAATGTTCTTGGTTTCTTCATCGAAAAAGTAAACTTGATTAGACGAATCAATATAAAAATCCTGATTGGCAACCAAGGCCTGCATGGCTTGGTCGATTTCCTCCTGGGCAATATCTTGAAAATCAAACTGGATTTCCAAGAGACCTCCCTTGGAGGCAATCTGCACCTGAGGACTCGCTAAGCTATAAAGTTCTGCTATCTTGTCTGATAGGTTAACATCCCCGACTTTTTCAAAGGCTGGAATGATTTCGTGGAAGAAATGATAGACAGACTCCGCTTTTAAGGCCTGACGCCAAGATTGAAAATCGGCTTCAAAGCCCGCAGCCAAACAGACTTGGAAAATTCTTTCTTCTAAGTCCGTGTCACTTGAAAATGGTAATTCTTCTAGCTCTTGTCGGCTAGATACCTGTCTATTTCCATAATCAAACTGAATTTCTAAACGAATCCGATTATCTTCTTCCCTGTCAAAGTAAAAAGAGGGCGCAAAAGTTTTGATTTGTAGCCGTTCTGGAGCTGAAACAGTCCCCATCTGGCTAAAGAGAGTCAGACAGGAAGCTAACTTATCACGGTCACTGCTATCAAATTGCAGGTATTTTTTCCCATGTTGATCCAAAGGCAACGCTTTGATTTCCTTGAGAAGACGCATCTGCTGGTCTGTTTGAAAATAAACCTGTCCTTTATGGAACAGCACAGCTCCCTGATAAAAGGCATTAACTCTTGGACTCTCTCTGATTTCCATTTCAAAATAATCCGAGTATTCTGTTACTGTAAAGGCAAATAGATTGGCATCAGCATGCATATCCTGAAAAAGCAGGGTCTGATAGCTATCCACTTGATGGTCAAATTGAAAATGAGGCAAGGTCATCAGTAAATTCACACCCTGCTCAAAAAAGGTCAGAGGAAAAAAGAGATGCCGACCTTGGTTTTGGAAAAAGAGGTCTGGAGCCTGTCCTTCCTCCATCAGTCCACGCAAGAAAGTCAGAAGTTCTTGACTAGCCTCATCAAAGGCTTCCCAAGACAAGGATTCCTCATAAGTTTTGCCAATCATATAAGACTTTCTCTGCTCGACAATCCTTAAGAAAAGTGGAATATCTCGAATGACATAGTATTTTTGGCTATTGATTTGGCCGATTCTCAGAGTCCACAAGATATGATTGGTTCCTGCTTCCACCTGACCCACAGCTGATAACTCATAGGCACGTTCTGATTTTGGAGACATCATTCGATCCAAAAATTTGCCACCCAAGGTCACCTTGGTTTCAACGACCTCTTTTTCTTCATGACCTTCTTCCAGACTCCACAAGATTTCCTGACCACGCTCATCATTTTTTAGAAAATGCTCTAGCGCTGCCAAATGCACACAGTAGCCCCTCTTTTGAAAAAAATCACAGGCACAAAAAACCAAATCATCCTCTAAACTATAGCGCAGTTCTTCTTCTGCAACGCGAGCGTAGAGTCGATTGTTCTTTTCCTTGATGATATCAACCTTACCAGTTTCATAAAGGGCAACACCTTCGATACGCACTTTCCCCGGAATCAATTTAGCCATATTTTCACCTTTACCTTATCTGTTTATTATACCATATTTTCGCCTATGAAAATAGCCTTCTAGGAAGACTTTTCTCCTAGAAGGCTGGATTTTTAACATTTGGCAAAAGTAGCCACAATCCGCTGACAGACTTCTTGCAACAGAGATTTGGGCATAGCTATATTGATGCGGGCATGGAGACTTCCTTCCTCTCCAAAATCCAAACCACGGTTGAGGATAACCTTGGCTTCATTTCTCAACAACTCTTGCAATGTTTCATCAGTCAGGTCATAGGCTGAAAAGTCAAGCCAAATCAAGTAGGTACCTTGCGGTTTCATGACCTTGATTTTAGTCTCTTTTCCAAATAGATCCACCACATAATTGATATGGTCTTCAAAGACTTGCTTAAGTTCCTCTAACCAATCTTTACCGTATCGATAGGCAGCTTCTGTCGCCAAATAGCCCAAGCCTGAAATTTCATGCTGATTATTAGCCAACTGGCGTTTCTGGTAAGCCACTCTCAACTTAGGATTTTCAATGACGGCATAGGAATTTTTTGTCCCAGCAATGTTAAAGGTTTTAGTGGCACTGCTCAAGACGATAGCAAAATTTTTGAAGGCAGGATTGATGGTATTGAAAGACTGGTGTTTGTGACCAAAGAGGGTCAAATCTTGGTGAATCTCATCTGAAACTAACAAAACACCGTGTTTTTGGCAGAGTTGGCCAATCTTCTCCAACACTTCTTTTTCCCAAACACGTCCACCAGGATTGTGAGGGTTGCAAAGAATATAGAGTTTAACCTCCTCTTCCACCAAATCCTTTTCAAGTTGGTCAAAGTCAATCTCAAACAGACCATCCTTTTCCACTAAGGAATTAGTAATCAATCTACGATTGTTCAACTTGACACTGCGAGCAAAGGGTGGGTAGACAGGCGTGTTAATTAAAACCGCCTCGCCTTCTTTTGTAAAGGTTTGAATAGCTGTTGAGATGGCTGGTACCACACCCTCGATAAAAACAAGAGCCTCTTTGTCAAAGTTGTAACCGTATTGTGTAGCTTCCCACTTTTGAACTTCCTTAATTAAGTCTTCACTGGCATAGGCATAACCATAAACCAGTTGGTCTGCGTAAGTTTGCACGGCTTGGCGGATTTCAGGCAAGACCACAAAGTCCATATCCGCTATCCAAGCTGGTAGAACTTCACTATCCGTTTCTGTTTCTTTCCATTTATAGGTATGGTGCCCTAAACGGTTGGGCAGGCTTGTAAAATCATATTTTCCCATCTTTGTCTTATCCTTCTAAAGCTTGGCGCAAATCTGCAATCAAATCTCTAGCATCCTCAATCCCAATAGACAAACGCAAGAGGTCATCTGTCAAACCATAAGAATGGCGTACTTCTGCTGGAATATCAGCATGAGTTTGAGTCGTTGGATAAGTAATGAGACTTTCTACCCCACCCAAACTTTCCGCAAACGAGAAGACCTTGAGACTGTTCAAAATATGAGGAATGCGCGTTTCATCGACTACTTTAAAGGAAATCATCCCCCCACGACCAGTATAGAGAACCTCCTTGACTGCTGGAGAATCCTTCAAAAAGGCAACCACTTCTTGGGCGTTAGCTGTTGAACGCTCCATACGAAGAGACAAGGTCTTGAGACCACGAAGCAACTGGTAGCTGTCAAATGGGGACAAGACTGCCCCTGTTGTATTGAGATTGTAAAAAAGCTTCTCGTATAGTTCTAAACTATTGGTCACAACCACTCCAGCTAAGACATCATTGTGGCCTGCTAGATACTTGGTTGCTGAATGGAGAACCATATCTGCTCCATCTTCAATCGGACGTTGGTAGATAGGGCTATAGAAGGTATTGTCCACCACCACTTTGGCACCCTTAGCATGAGCCAATTTTACTAGTTTTTCGATATCAAATTCCAACATTAAGGGATTGGTTGGGGTTTCGATATAGAGAACATCCACATCCTTTTCTAACTCGGCAATCAACTCTTCTTCTGTATTGGCATAGGTAAAATGGAAACGACCTTCCTGCTCCACTTGGTTAAACCAGCGAAAAGAACCACCGTAAAGATCACGCACTGCCAAGACCTTACTTCCTACTGGAAAGACGCTAAAGGCCAGTACAATAGCTGACATCCCTGAGCTAGTCGCTAGGGCATAGTCTGCTGACTCAATAGCCGCCAAGACTTCCTCAGCCTTACTACGAGTTGGATTTTTAGTGCGCGTATAGTCAAACCCAGTAGATCGACCAAACTCTGGATGCTGATAGGTCGTTGAAAAATGGAGCGGTGTCACCAATGCACCTGTCGCTTCATCTGACTTAATGCCCGCCTGGGCCAAAATTGTGTTAATGTGTAATTCCTTGCTCATACAATACCTCCAAATCTATAGTAACTATTGTACCACTTATTTTCATCAACTCATTTTCTTCTTTTCAAGAGCTAGCTATAGTTTCAAACTATATAAAAAGGGAGTTTTTCCTGCTCCCTTTAATAGACTATAAAATGGTGAATCTCAAAAGACACCTTCACTCTATCATTTGCTCCTGCACAAAACGAGCATAACGCTCATGATTTTCCAGTAGTTCCTTATGAGTTCCTGAGCCAGTGATTTTCCCCTCCTCTAAGAAGAAAATACAATCCACATCTTTTACCGTTGACAAACGATGCGCTATAATCACAACTGTCTTCTCCTTTAGTACAGAATAGAGGCTACTGATAATCGCATACTCAGAATCCGCATCAAGATTAGCAGTGGCTTCATCAAATATAAGAATTTCAGCATCTTTTAAGTAGGCTCTAGCTATTTGAAGTCTTTGGCTTTGTCCCCCTGACAAGAGTCGTCCGCGTTCACCAACCTCAGTATCTAGTCCCTCTTTCATGGAGCGAATCTCATCACCTAGTGATACTAAGTCTAGCACTTTCATCAATTCATCATCAGTTACTAAGCGATTCAAACCGAGACAAAGATTGTCACGAATACTGCCAGATAAGACTGCATTATTTTGTGAAACCCAAGCGATTTTACTTCTCCATTCTTTTAAGTTAAAATCATATATACTTGATTGCTCCATTAGAATATCTCCTGAAAGCGGTTTATAAAACCGCTCTAACAAACGCACAATCGTTGATTTTCCTGATCCAGATGGTCCAACAAAAGCAATTTTTTGCCCCTTGAAAATGGAGAAAGTAATATCCTTTAAGACAGGTCGATTTTCATCATAACCAAAATAGACATGGTTAAAATTCAACCCTTGTCCTGATACCGATTTTCCTCCCTCAAATTTTTCTTTAGGAACTGCAAGCAAGTTCTCCAGTGCAACTGAAGATCCCTTACTCCTAGAATAAACAGTTACAAAATTAGCTATATTACTAATAGGATTAAGTAATTGAAAGAGGTAAATCAAAAACGAAACCAAGGTTCCCACAGATATATATCCTACGCTGACCCGATAACCCCCATAGGTTAGCATCACAGCTATAGTCGCAAAGATAAATAAGAGAGCAAACGGGGTCTCAAAAGAAGTAATCCTATCTGATTTCAGTGAATTGTTTTGTACCCTTTCAATACAATTATCCAAAACATCCTGTACACTTTTCTCTGCTTGGTTAGTCTTAATTAATTCATGTTCTTGAATCTTTTCAGTCAATTGCCCTGTTAAAAATCCGATTTCCTCCTGTAAACGACGACTATACTTTTCACTGATATTGGAAAGGGGCAAGATAATAAACATCATACAAGGAAGAGTGATGAATAAAAGTAGAGAAAGATTCCAATCAAGACTAAATAAGACTATGATGGAACCAAGTACCATAACTAAACTCAAAATAATATTTGGGAAAGTCGTAATTAAAAACTCACGAATGACACTCGTGTCATTGACAATGGCAGAAGTCAACTCCCCACTTTGGCTCTTATCAAAGAAGGATTTCTCTGCATAAATCAACCCCTCTATCACTTTTTTCCTGATTTTTGCTATCTTTTTTTCACCCGATTGACTAAACAGATAGTAACCAATAGAAGAAAACAAGGCTTGACCAATAAAAATCAAAAACGATTGAAATACTTTGGAACCTATATTTTCAATAGAACTCCCATCTATTAAACCCTTTAAGATAAGGGGAAGCAACAAAGCAAGTAGACTAGACAGAACAAGTAAGAAACTCCCCATAATCACCTTAGTATCTACTCTTAATAATTTTAATTTCATAAATACTCCTTATAATATTTCAACGGATAAAGTCGGGAATAACTCAATTTGAGGATAAAATCTAATAAATCTTCCTATAACAAAACGCATAACATCTAGGATTTTATATACCTGATATTATGCGTTTTTAAGCACAAAGACTTCTTACACAAACTTATCTACAATTAGATTTTATTTGACATGTTTTGCCAATTCTTCTTGGGCTTTTTTATTGGATTCTTCTTTTTCTTTCAACCATTTTTCTCTGGCTTTTGCATATTCGTCTGTTGTGACAATCTTATCTTGTACTTTGAGGTATTTATATGATTCAACCCCTTTATTACCAGCCAATGAATAAGGTGCTGAGAAAGGAACTGTTTTTCTCAAGCTAGGCGTTCCACCTAATGAAACATTTGGAATCGCTAGAGAACTATCTATCAACCATGCTTGAATATCAGCATATTTCTCATAACGTTTGGCTGGGTCTTGCTCCTTATTAGCCTCTTCCAACATTTGAGTATAAGTGTCAAGTCCAACTGCCTTAGCCTTGTCGTTGGCTTCACCAGGCTCGAGTCCAAGATTTTGTAGAACCCCACCATTCTTGACACTAAAGATATCAAGATAGGTTGATGGATCTAAGTAGTCAGGACCCCAACCACCATTGTAAAGGTCATAATCTTTTTGAGCTGCTGTTTGAGCAAAGTAACTTGAGTTATGATAGTCCTCTGTTGATAACTGTTGGATATCAATAACGACGTTCTCCGTACCTAAAGCTGCTTCAATAGATTGCTTCATAGAGCTTACTTCTTGAATCCCCTTCTTAGAAGCTTGGTCAACTGTCGCATCCAAATGAATAGGGAATTGAACTCCCTTAGCTTCTAGCTCTTTCTTGGCCTCAGCAAATTTAGCCTTGGCTTTCTCAGGATTGTAATAAGGGTCTTGACCATCCGCAAAGTTGATACCTTGCCATTCCTTACCATAATTGACCATCTTAGAGGCTACTACTTCACCAAAGTCTTTTCCCTTGATACTTACAAAGGTTGGAGGAACAACCAAGTTACGCAAAATCTTAGTCGCTCCGTCTTCTCCCTGAGTTTGAGCCCCATAGGCTGTACGATCATAGGCAAAGTTAATAGCTTGACGGAAGTTTTTATTAAGAACTGCTTCCTGAGCTGATTTCTTTTCAATGTCGGTCGTCTTAGAAGTAAATTTATAAGCTTGTCTATCTAGGTTAAAATTCCAGTAATAAGACGTAGCAGTCTGCATACTGTAGATGATATCATCTTTGTATTTTTCTTTAATCCCTTCAAAACTTGAACTATTTGGATAGAGACGAGCGTAGCTATAGGCTCCGTCTGTAAAGTTACGAACAAGAGCATCTTGGTCACTACCATCATAGTAGGTCAATTTAACATCATCTACAAAGACATTTTTAGCATCCCAGTAGTTAGGATTTTTCTTGTATTCGATGACAGATTTTGAAACAAAAGCTTTCATCAAGAAAGGTCCACTGTACAAAATATTAGCAGGGTCTACCTTGCCAAAATCATCCCCTTTTGATTTTAGGAAATCCGCATTGACTGGGAAAAGAATGGTTGATGTCGTTTTTGAGTTCCAGTAAGGTTCTGGTCGAGCCAAGGTGTATTGAACCGTTTGGTCATCAAGAGCCTTGACACCGACAGTTGAAAAGTCGCTTGTTTTACCAGTGATATAGTCATCCAAACCTGCAACAGAGTCCTGCACTAGATACAAGGCTTCTGATTTTTTATCAGCCGCATATTGCAAACCTGTCACAAAATCTTGGGCAGTTACAGGAGCATATTCTTCTCCCTCAGAAGTAAACCACTTGGCATCCTTACGAAGTTTGTAGGTATAGGTCAAACCGTCCTTAGAAACACTCCAATCCTCTGCCAAGGATGGCACATAGTTCCCATATTGGTCATTTTCCATGAGACCATCTACCAGGTTGGTCACAATATCATTTGTTGTTGCGCGGTTTTCTGCTAGATAGTTCAAACTAGATGGATCACTTGAATAAACATAGTTATAGGTTTTTGATCCTGTGCTAGAATTTCCACACGCGCTCAATAAAATTCCTGTACCCAGGACAAGACCTGCCAAGGTTAGATATTTGCTCTTAGACTTTTTCATTTCCAGAACCTCCTGATTTAAAGATTTGTTTTATTATACAACGTTTAGTTTGTTTAGTCAATGATTTTGTCCAAAAAAATCGAAAAAGGCCTCATCTTCTACTCTTAAAAGATAATTTTAGCTGTTTTGACGCTAAAAAAAGGAATAAGTTTCAAGTTCTCCTAAAAGATTGTTCAACTTATTCCTTTTATTTATAAATGCTATCTTAAGAAAACTTAAATTTTGCTCGCAACTGGGCAGCTTTGGCCTGTCCAATAACCTTATCTAAGAGACGAGTATAGAGACTCATGAATCCGTAGAGTCCACCCCCCATGGCACCGACAAGAGCTACATAAAAGAAGCTCCACAAACGTCCACTTGGTTGGAAGAAAAATTCTAACAGCCACTGGATGGTTCCTATTAACAGAAACATGACTAGGGTCAGCAAACTGATTAAAATGGTTCGCTTCACAATCACCTTGCGCTTAACACCCGTTACTTTACAAATATCCCGATACATCAAGACGTTAGGAATGATAAGAGCGATGGTTGTTGAAATCAAGGGACCATAACTGTGGAAAAGGGCGATGGTAGGCAGTTGCAAGACCAGCTTGGCAATAGAACCATAGATAAAATAGAGAACGGCCTTGCGGTTGCGGAACATGGCTTGAAGCATGGGGGACAAGACCATGTACAAGCCTAAAATAATAGACTGCAAAACTGCAAAGACAAATAAGCCCATAGCCAAACTGTCTGGCTTGCCATAGAAGACTGTATAAAGAGGTTCTCCTACCATAACCACTCCAACCGTTGCTGGTAGCAAGAACATAAAGAGTAGGGTGAGACTGTCCTGAACGAGACGAGAAGCTGCCTTCAAGTCCCCCTTGACATAGTTTTCTGTCAAAAGCGGCAAGCCTACACTCCCAATCGAAACCCCAACAGAAATCAAAATCATCGTGATTTTATTAGGATTGGCTGAGAAATAAGAAAACATGATAACCAAGTCCTCATTGCTGTAGTTGGTAAACCAGCTCATACTATTGATAAAGGTCAGCTGGTCCAAAATCTGGAAGAGCTGGATGGCAGACCCTGTCAAGATAAAAGGAATGGCTTCCTTAATGGTATCGATCAAAAGATGCTTGCTGTTAATCTTATCCCCTGTTTCAAGGACTCTTTTGAGTAAGCCTTCTTGGGCAAGGAAATAAATCAAAACTGCAAAACTAGCTACCATGCCGACAAAGGCAGCAAAGGTGGATTGGGTAACCGCTACTAGGTAATCTCCTGAACCAAGTTTCATAATGATAAAGGTTGCTAGGAGCATCCAGATAACACGAATGACCTGCTCAGCAATTTGGCTCATGGCATAAGGTTTGAGATTATTCATCCCTTGGAAAAATCCTCGGATAACACTCATAGACGGGAAAATCAAGACTCCCCAAGCCAAGCTTTGCATGATTGGGATCAAGTCTTTGCCCACGCCAGACAAGTCTGCTAGCCAAGGAGCAAAGAGATACAAAACTAAAGCAAAAACGAGGCCAAGTCCTGTCATAAATCCTAAAAAGCTCCGAATCAGGGCAAAGCTATGCTCTTCTTCTCGCATGGTATTGTACTTGGCAACTTGCTTGGCCACCGCAACTGGAATCCCTGCTGTTGAAACCAGCAAGAACCAGGCATAGATATTGTAGCCCATGGTAAAGAGACCATTTGCCGTAGCTGCATAAGATCCCATCCAGATGTACCAAGGGATAATATAGATGGCCCCAAGCAGGCGACTGATAAAGTTACTAGCCGTTAGCCAAGCAGTCCCCCGTAACATCTGGGCCTGCTGGTGATTGTTTTCGTGCGACATAGATTCCTCATTCAATTTTGATAACTAGGAAACACTCCTTATCTTCCATTATAAACTTTTCCTTGTTACTTGTAAATTTGCGACTTTCGGTTTACAATAGAAAGTATGATAAAGATTGAAACCGTATTAGATATATTAAAGAAAGATGGTCTCTTCCGCGAGATTATCGACCAAGGACATTATCACTACAACTACAGCAAAGTTGTTTTTGATAGCATTAGTTACGACAGCCGAAAAGTAAAAGAAGACACTCTTTTTTTTGCAAAAGGTGCTGCCTTTAAAAAAGAATACCTTCTTTCTGCTATAACACAAGGCTTAGCTTGGTATGTAGCTGAAAAAGACTACGAAGTCGGTATCCCTGTCATCATTGTGAACGATATAAAGAAAGCCATGAGTTTGATTGCCATGGAGTTCTATGGTAATCCACAGGAAAAACTCAAACTCCTTGCCTTTACTGGTACTAAGGGTAAGACAACAGCAGCCTATTTCGCTTATAACATCTTATCTCAAGGGCATCGACCTGCTATGCTCTCGACTATGAATACAACTTTAGATGGCAAGACTTTCTTTAAGTCTGCATTGACAACTCCTGAGAGTATTGACCTCTTTGACATGATGAATCAAGCTGTACAAAATGACCGTACCCACCTCATCATGGAAGTCTCCAGTCAAGCCTATCTGGTCAAACGTGTCTATGGTCTAACCTTTGATGTGGGAGTTTTCCTCAATATCAGCCCAGACCATATCGGCCCGATTGAACACCCTAGCTTTGAAGACTACTTCTACCACAAACGTCTCTTGATGGAAAATAGCCGAGCAGTCATCGTTAACAGTGACATGGACCACTTTTCTGTCTTGAAAGAACAAGTGGAAAATCAAGACCATGATTTCTATGGTAGCCAATCAAATAATCAAATCGAGAATTCCAAAGCCTTTAGCTTTTCAGCTACGGGTAAACTCGCTGGTGATTATGATATCCAACTCATTGGCAACTTCAACCAAGAAAATGCAGTTGCTGCTGGACTTGCTTGTCTCCGTCTCGGAGCAAGTCTTGAGGACATCAAAAAAGGCATCGCTGCAACCCGCGTTCCTGGTCGTATGGAAGTCCTGACTCAGAAAAATGGAGCCAAGGTATTCATCGATTACGCCCACAATGGGGATAGTCTGAAAAAACTCATCAATGTGGTTGAAACTCATCAAACTGGAAAGATTGCTTTGGTTCTGGGTTCAACAGGAAACAAGGGAGAAAGTCGTCGTAAGAACTTTGGCCTCCTCCTCAATCAACATCCTGAGATTCAAGTCTTTTTGACTGCTGATGACCCCAACTATGAAGACCCAATGGCCATTGCAGATGAAATCAGTAGCTACATCAATCATCCTGTTGAAAAAATTGCGGATCGCCAAGAGGCCATCAAGGCAGCAATGGCCATCACTGAACAAGAACTCGATGCTGTCATTATTGCTGGTAAGGGAGCAGATTGCTACCAAATCGTCCAAGGAAAAAAAGAAGCCTATCCTGGAGATGCAGTCGTAGCAGAAAATTATTTATAAGGATTGTAAAAAAAAATCAAGGGAAAATGAAACCCTTGATTTTTTCCTATTCTTTAGTAAAAACGTTTTTCAAACCTTCAACGGCACCTTCTACAGCACCTTTAGCATCTTCAACTACTTCTTTTGCCTTAGCAACTGTTTTTTCAACAGCTCCTTCAAGTTCTGTCTTGCTGTCTCCAGTAACTTTACCAAAACCTTCTTTGACAGCGCCTGTTGCTTGTTCCAATTTGTTTTCAAGTGACATATGATTGTCTCCTTTAGTTTTATTCCGATATGTGTTATCGGTTACATTAGTATAAACTTATCGATAGATAAAGTCAAACAATGTGCTCAGAAAAAGCAATCACACTAAATAGAAAGTTAATCTCTCCTTGTCAAAATCGACAGCCAACTCATACTTTCCATCTTCATTTTGGACTATATAACCCAGGACAACTAAACTGTCCACAAAGATATCACGGCGTTTCTGCATCAGTTGATCTTTTTTGAGAAATTTTAGCAAAAAAGTTGTCATGTATTTGAGGGCATACTCAGGATTAACATCTCCTAAAATGTCATAGAGTTCCTGCTGTTTTTCTGTCAAAGGATACTGATGTTTGACCTTGTAGAAATAATTGGACAGGGTCATTTTTGATCTTGCAAAGTCCGTCTTTTCAACTAAAATAGCTGCATTGGTTTGATTGCATAATTCCGTCTCAAAACGCTGCTCCAACAAGGCTTGATAGACCGGACTAGCTTCTCTGACAAAAATCTCTTGATCCAGTTCAAGACTATCAAGTGATTCAAGCATAGGAAAATTGAGGTAATAGCGCTTATTTTCACGTAGAATCAAGCCTGCCTTTATATACTCTTCCATGAGTTTATCAACTGCAATATCTGGAAATTGAGCCTTAATTTCCCGTAGAATCACATCCTCATACTGGTCCAGATAGTGGATCAATTCTCCAAAAATGGCTGTCTCGTCAAACGAGATGGATTAAAAATCTGAATCATGAAGATTCCTTTCTTTACATTCTAACAGAGGCGATGCTGCTAATTGACTGGGATTGGTCCCCGGCTGGTTCAGAGGAACAGGCAGACCTAGTTCTCTATAATACTCCTTCCAAAAATCACTAATGTCCTGCTCCCCATCCCCAAATTTCATGGGAATGGTTTCAAAAATGGGGAGGATTTCTGCCATGTACTGGGAACAGTAAAAACCAGCTCCATCTGGATAGAAAGAAGCATTGTAGGATGCTCCTAGATGTTTGCAAGCTTTTTCCTTCACCGACTGGATATCCATTTCTGGGTAAACATAGAGGTCGTATAAATGATTGGACTCAAAGAAGTCTGCTGGTTCCTGACAGATAACACCCACCTTTCCACTAGCATGGTAAATCATCCCATCCAAATAAATGGCAACATGGTTATAGTTGCCTGTGGAAGTCTGGATGGCCTGTCCCATATCTGACTCATCTCTCACAAAAATCAAATCGCCATTTGCTAACATGCTTCACTCCTAGAAAAAAAGGAGCCGAAACTCCTTTCGATATAAGGCAAACTAGACTTTCCGATTTTGAACTGACACCCAAAATCTTAAGCATTAAAGCTTTCAGTCAATTGAGGTACCACTTGTTTCTTACGTGAAACGGCACCAGCAAGGAAGGCATGATTGTTTTCAAGTTTGAAGTTGAAAGCCGCTTCGACCTTGCCCATATTGGCACCAAGAGCCAAGATTTCTGAGTTTGAGTTGACGATATCTGTAATCATCAAGATAAAGTCAGAGTAGCCGTTTGCTGCGTTAGCAGCTTGCATTGCAGCTTCAATTTCTGCTTGACGTTCTAAAACTTCAGCGATGTCAACTGTGTTCACTTGGGCAACACGGACATTATTTCCGTTGAGTTCAAAAGTCTTAGCATCGATGTCAATCAATTCTTCAGCAGATTTGCTAGCCAAGTTTGTACCAGCTTTCAACATAGCCAAACCATACTCTTCCAAGTTTACACCAGCTAACTCAGCCAATTCAGGAGCAATAACCTTATCTGTTGGGTGTGTTGTTGGTGATTTCAAAAGAAGGGTATCTGAAATCAAACCTGAAAGCATCAAACCAGCAATCTCTTTAGGCACAGCTACACCATGTTCTTTGAACATACGGTAAACGATTGAAGACGCTGAACCAACTGGCTCCAAACGCATGTAAAGTGGGCTTGCAGTTTCAAAGTTAGCCACACGGTGGTGGTCTACAACACCATAAACTTCTACTTCAGCGATATCTGATACAGATTGTTGGAATTCATTGTGGTCAGTCAAGATAACTTGTTCTGCTCCTTCTGCTTTGGCAGAAGTAATGACACGCGGTGCTTCCACACCAAAATAGTTCAAGACAAAGGCTGTTTCTTCATTTGGAGTTCCAAGGGCAACAGCTTCCGTATCCAAACCGTAAGCTTCTTTTGCAAGGTAGGCAAAGGCTACAGATGACCCAATGGCATCTGAGTCTGGATTTTGGTGACCAAATACTAGAATCTTAGACATGATAATACCTCATTTTGTTTATTCTCTTTATTGTAGCATTTTTTTCGCTTTTTGACAAAAGTAAGAGGAGTCAAATGACTCCTCACGATTCTTCAAAATAACTGACTAAATTTCTATCTTGATTTTCAGATAAAAATCTTTCCTTCTGTGGCCTCTTCTTACGCTTGAGAAGGGCTTCAGCCGACATGGCTTCTTCCTTACTGGCAAAACCTTGAGCATAGATAAGTTTGACTGGCAAGCGTGCTCGTGTGTATTTGGCTCCCTTCCCACTATTGTGGACAGCGAGGCGTCTTCTCACATCAGTCGTATAACCTGTATAGTAGGATCCGTCACGACACTCCAGCACGTACATATAAGCCTTATGATCCATAATAAATCTCTTCGAGTTCCGGCGTATAAGAGCCATCATCATTGTGGACAATGAGAGGTGGCAAGACCTTAAAGCCACTTGTCGAGCCATCCTTGATAGCCTCAATCAAAAGCATATTGGCTTCCTTTTCCTTTTTGGGATAGACAAATTGCAGGCGCTTAGGGGCTAGATTATGCCGTTGCAACATATCCAGAATGTCCAAGAGTCGGTCAGGACGATGAACCATAGCCAACCGTCCATTAGACTTGAGAATACTCTGGGCACTACGACAGATTTCCTGCAAATTGGTCGTGATTTCATGGCGCGCCAAGAGATAATGTTCACTCTCATTTAAGTTGGAATGAGGATCCACCTTGAAATAGGGCGGATTACACAAAATCATATCCACCTTACTTCCCTGGATATAAGCAGGCATATTTTTCAAATCATCACAGATGACCTCCATCTGCTCTTCCAAACCATTCAAACGGACAGAGCGCTCAGCCATATCCGCCAAACGCTCCTGAATCTCAACAGCCAAAATCTGTGCCTGAGTACGAGTGCTAGCAAATAGCCCCACTGCTCCATTCCCAGCGCAGAAATCCACTATCAAGCCCTTTTTAGGAAAACGTGGAAAGCGTGACAAGAGAACACTATCCACCGAATAGCTAAAAACCTCTCTATTTTGAATAATTTTGATATCTGTTGAGAAGAGCTGGTTAATTCGCTCCCCTGATTTTAATAATTGTTCTTCTTCCATGGTTCTATTATAGCAGATTTATATTAACATTACAAAAAATATAAAACTCTAAACTACTTCTTCTTTTTTAAATAGTGCAAGGCTTCTCTAGTCCAAATTGGCATCATTCGTTTAAGAGGCGCAAAGCCGTAGTTAAAACGGTCGCTTGAAAAGCGTCTCCGTCTCGGAAACTGGTGCTTTTCTTCCTCCAAAGTGCGGATAGAAAGACTAGCTTTCCCTGTAAATTCATCTAAATCTACTACCTGAACCTGAACCTCTTCATCGACTTTCAAGGCTTCATGGATATTTTCAATAAAGCCTGTCCGAATCTCTGAAATGTGAATCAGCCCCGTATCACCCGTCTCTAGCTCAACAAAGGCACCGTAGGGCTGAATCCCTGTAATACGCCCCTTTAGCTTATCACCGATTTTCATCTTAGTCCTCGATTTCAATTGTTTCAATCACGACATCTTCAACTGGCTTGTCCATAGCCCCTGTCTCAACAGCAGCAATGGCATCCAAGACAGCATAAGAAGCTTCATCAGCTAGCTGACCAAAAACCGTGTGACGGCGATCTAGGTGAGGAGTTCCACCTTGATTGGCATAGATTTCCGCAATCGGTTCTGGCCAACCACCACGAGCAATTTCTTTTTTAGAATAAGGCAGGTGTTGATTTTGCACGATAAAGAACTGGCTGCCGTTGGTATTTGGACCAGCGTTAGCCATGGAAAGGGCACCACGGATATTGTAAAGTTCTTCTGAAAACTCATCCTCAAAAGATTCGCCGTAGATTGACTCGCCACCCATACCAGTTCCAGTTGGGTCTCCACCTTGGATCATAAAGTCCTTGATAATACGGTGGAAAATGACACCATCATAGTAGCCATCTTTTGAAAGAGCAACAAAGTTAGCCACTGTTTTAGGAGCATGCTCTGGGAAGAGCTTGATACGCAAGTCTCCGTGATTGGTCTTAATGGTCGCAAGAGGACCTTCTACTGTTTCAATGTCTACTTGTGGGAAATGCAATTCTTTTTCTACCATACCAAATCCTTCTAAGGCATCAAAAATGCCATCTTCTTCTAATGTTTTTGTAATATAATCTGCTTTTTCTTTGATCTTATCATGAGAAATTCCCATTGCAACGCTGATTCCAGCATAATCAAAGAGTTCTAAGTCGTTGAGTCCATCTCCAAAAACCATGACGTTCTCTGGTTTCAATCCAAGGTATTCCACAACCTTTTCCACACCCGTCGCTTTGGAGCCTGAAATTGGCACAATATCAGACGAATGCTCATGCCAACGAACCATGCGAAGTTTGTCTGAGAGACTGTCAGGCAAGTGCAAGTCATCTCCTTTATCTTCAAAAGTCCACATCTGATAAATATCTACTTTTTCATGGAAATCTGGATCCACATCCAAATCAGGATAAATTGGATTAATCGCTTCACTAATCATATCGGTGCGAGTCGACAATTTGGCATCATGACTCCCAACCAAGCCATACTCTATTTCCTCTTGCTTGGCCCAAGAAATATACTCCTCAACATCTGATTTCTCAATCTGATGTTGATAAATGATCTGGCTTTTTTTATCTTCAATATAGGCCCCATTCAAGGTCACAAAAAAATCAGGCTTGAGCTCACGAATCTCTGGAACAACACCAAAAATCCCTCGTCCAGAAGCAATACCTGTCAAAATTCCTTTCTCACGTAATTGCTTAAAAACAGTTGGGATTGAAGACGGAATAAAACCAGTCTTGGAATTTCGCAAGGTACCATCAATATCAAAAAAGACGATTTTAATCTTCTTTGCCTTGTATCTTAATTTCGCATCCATCTCACTACCTCTTTCAATCTAACTCTTTCCATTATACCATAAAGTAGCTAAATCCCCTATTTTCAAAGAAATTCGCTATCTCTTATTCGAACTTCTTGGATAAGTACAGAACTAAATCATCATTATTTTGAATAGTAGCATTCATTTCCAAGGGTTGATTTCGATACCAGACACCTGTCCCATCTGGAATGTAGCCCCGTCTGATATACAATCTCTGGGCAGGGCCATAGCCTAAGTGCAAACCTACACCAAGAGTGACCTTACTCGAAACAAACTTGACTCGTTTTTCTGCTTCTTCTAGCAATTGATTCCCAATCCCTTGATTTCTAAAAGGCTCAAACACATTAAAATCTGATAATTCTGGATAGACTTCTGCAAAAGGACCATGTTTAGCCAAAGGTAAAATGGTAACGTAGCCCGCTACAGCACCATCAATCTCTGCAACTAAGACTTCTCTCTCCCCACTTTCCTGTTCCAGAAAATATCTAGCCAAAATTTCCTCTCTACCAGGCCAACCTTGATTCATAAAGCCATGAGATAAGGATTCAATATCAGACTTAATCATATTTCTAATCGTACAATTCATCTTTGACTTACCCACCTTTACTCTTTCTATTACTATTATAGCACGCCAAGGTCAGAAAAAAACTATCTCGTGAAAAAAGACCCGTCGGGGTCTGAAAAAGAGGTCCACTGAACCTGAAAAAAAGACCCACCCGGGTCTTAATTCGCTTTCTTGTTTTCAAGCTCATGAAAAAGAGGTCCCCCGGACCTCTTTTTTAATCTTCGTTTACGAAAGGCATCAAAGCCATTACGCGAGCGCGTTTGATAGCTGTTGTTACTTTACGTTGGTTTTTAGCTGAAGTTCCTGTTACACGACGAGGAAGGATTTTCCCACGTTCTGAAACGAAACGGCTAAGAAGCTCAGTATCTTTGTAATCAACATATTCAATTTTGTTTGCTGCGATGTAATCAACTTTTTTACGGCGTTTGAATCCGCCACGACGTTGTTGAGCCATGTTTTTTCTCCTTTATAATTTTAGTTGTCCATTAGAATGGTAAATCATCATCTGAAATATCCAATGGGTTTGTTGCTCCAAATGGATTTTCATCACGTGAAAAGTCTGGTACTGAATTTGTAGGCGCTGAATAGTTTGCAGTTGGTGCAGAATAAGCTCCACCTGTGTGACCCTCACGCACACTACGGCTTTCCAACATTTGGAAATTCTCAGCCACGACCTCTGTCACGTAGACACGTTGTCCTTGCTGGTTATCGTAACTACGAGTCTGGATACGACCTGTCACCCCGATAAGTGAGCCTTTTTTAGCCCAGTTAGCAAGGTTTTCAGCCTGTTGGCGCCACATAACGACATTGATAAAATCAGCCTCACGTTCGCCATTTTGACTCTTAAATGTACGGTTTACTGCAAGAGTAAAAGTCGCAACTGCTACATTTGATGGGGTATAACGCAACTCAGCGTCACGTGTCATACGCCCTACAAGTACAACATTGTTAATCATAGTTTACCTTCTTACGCGTCAATTTTGACGATCATGTGACGAAGAATGTCAGCGTTGATTTTTGAAAGACGGTCAAACTCTTTAAGAGCTGCATCGTCGTTTGCTTCAACGTTAACGATGTGGTAAAGTCCTTCACGGAAATCTTGGATTTCGTATGCAAGACGACGTTTTTCCCAAGTTTTTGATTCAACAACAGTTGCACCGTTGTCAGTCAAAATAGAGTCAAAACGTGCTACCAAAGCGTTTTTAGCTTCTTCTTCAATGTTTGGACGAATGATATAAAGAATTTCGTATTTAGCCATTGATATGTTCCTCCTTTTGGTCTAATGACCCCAAGACTTTGCAAGGGGTAAGTGAGGTTCGCTCACAATAAACTATTATACTAGAAAAAATTTTTTTACGCAAGTAAAAACTCTGGAATTCGAAAAAACGCCACATGGGCGTTTTCCTGTTCTTATGGTTTAATACGGTGTAACATACGTGGGAATGGAATGGCTTCACGGATATGTTTTGTTCCTGCTGCGAAGGTTACCATACGCTCGATACCGATACCAAATCCACCGTGTGGAACTGTACCGTATTTACGAAGGTCAAGGTAGAATTCATACTCTGTACGGTCCATGCCAAGTTCATCCATCTTAGCGACAAGGGAATCATAGTCTTCCTCACGCATAGAACCACCGATGATTTCTCCGTAACCTTCTGGAGCAAGCAAGTCTGCACAAAGCACGCGCTCTGGATTTCCAGGAACTGGTTTCATATAGAAGGCCTTGATGGCTGCTGGGTAGTTCGTGACAAAAGTTGGCACACCAAAGTGGTTTGAAATCCAAGTTTCATGTGGTGAACCAAAGTCATCACCATGCTCAAGATGTTCGTAGTCAGCGTCTTCATCATTCTCATGTTCTTGCAAGAGGTCAATGGCTTGATCGTAAGTGATACGTTTGAATGGCTCTGCAATGTAGCGTTTCAAGAGCTCTGTATCACGTTCCAAGGTTTCCAAGGCTTGAGGCGCACGGTCAAGAACACCTTGTAGAAGAGCTTTCACATAAGCTTCTTGCAAGTCAAGCGACTCATCATGTGTCAAGTATAAGTACTCTGCATCCATCATCCAGAACTCGGTCAAGTGACGGCGCGTTTTTGATTTTTCAGCACGGAAAACTGGACCAAAGTCAAAGACACGACCAAGAGCCATAGCACCTGCTTCTAGGTAAAGCTGACCTGATTGGCTCAAGTAGGCTGGCGTTCCGAAGTAGTCCGTTTCAAAGAGTTCTGTTGAATCTTCTGCCGCATTTCCTGAAAGAATTGGGCTGTCAAATTTCATGAAACCGTTCTTGTCAAAGAACTCATAAGTTGCATGGATAATAGCGTTACGGATTTGCATCACGGCCACTTGCTTACGAGAACGGAGCCACAAGTGACGGTTGTCCATCAAAAAGTCTGTACCGTGTTCTTTTGGTGTGATTGGGTAGTCTTGAGATTCACCGATCACTTCGATGTCTGTGATGTCCAACTCATAGCCAAATTTAGAACGTTCGTCCTCTTTGACAATACCTGTCACATAAACAGACGTTTCTTGGCTCAAGCGTTTGATGACATCAAACTTCTCAAGTCCTACTTCTTCACCAAATTTTTCGACAAAGTTTGGTTTAAAAGCCACACCTTGGAAGAAGGCTGTTCCATCACGCAATTGCAAGAAGGCAATTTTCCCTTTTCCTGATTTGTTGGCAACCCAAGCGCCAATCGTCACTTCCTGACCAACATAGTCTTTTACATCAATAATCGTTACACGTTTTGTCATTATTTTTCCTTTTTCTTTTTTATTCTTTATGGCAAACCACTTCTATATTGTTCCCATCTGGGTCAATCACAAAAGCAGCGTAGTAAATCGGATGCTCACTGCGATAATCAGGAGCCCCATTGTCTCGCCCACCTGCCTCTAAACCAGCCTCATAACAAGCCTGAACTTCTTCCTTATTTTCTGCTAAAAAAGCAAAGTGAATAGGATCTTGTGTCCCCTGAGCCAGCCAAAAATCACCACCAGGATGAGGGCTGTTCGGGGCAAGAAAACTGATTAGAGAACTAGTCTTAAAAGCCAATTTATAGCCCAAAGGAGCGAGAAAACTCTTATAAAATCCTTCTGAAATTTGTAAATCCTTTACCTTAATCTCAAAATGATCAATCATTCTCACTACCCATAAATGCTTTCAAGCGTTTAACTGCTTCTTTAAGCGTGTCTAGGTCTGTCGCATAGCTGAGGCGGACATTTTCTGGTGCTCCGAATCCTGCTCCTGTTACCAAGGCCACTTCGGCTTCTTCTAGGATAGCGGTTGTAAAATCTGTCACATCTGTATAGCCTTTCATCTCCATAGCTTTTTTGACATTTGGGAAGAGATAGAAAGCTCCTTGCGGTTTGAGCACTTCAAATCCTGGCACCTCAGCAAGAAGGGGATAGATGGTATTGAGACGTTCCTCAAAAGCCTGACGCATGCTTTCTACAGTATCTTGCTCACCTGATAGAGCCTCAACTGCTGCATACTGGGCTACTGCTGACGGATTCGAAGTTGTTTGACCTGCAATCTTGGACATGGCAGCAATAATGTTTGCTTCTCCAACGGCATAGCCAATCCGCCAACCTGTCATGGCATAGATTTTAGACACACCATTGATGACCACTGTTTGCTTGCGAATTGCCTCAGATAGGCTAGAAATCGGTGTGAACTCATGACCATTATAGACCAAGCGCCCATAGATATCATCTGCTAGAATGAGAATATCCTTTTCTACAGCCCAGTTTCCGATTGCCAAGAGTTCCTCACGGGTGTAAATCATACCTGTCGGATTGGATGGCGAATTCAGCACCAAAACCTTGGTCTTGTCTGTGCGAGCTGCTTCTAACTGCTCTACGGTCACCTTAAAGTGATTATCTTCCTTAGCAGGAACAAAGACTGGCACACCTTCTGCCATCTTGACCTGGTCTCCATAGCTTACCCAGTAGGGGGTTGGGATGATAACTTCATCACCTGGATTGACCACAGCCATAAAGAAGGTATAGAGAGAATATTTGGCTCCAGCAGCGACTGTCACTTGATTTGGCGCTACAGAATAGCCGTAAAAGCGTTCAAAGTAAGTATTGACCGCTGCCTTGAGCTCTGGCAGGCCTGAGGTTACTGTATAAAAAGAAGCACGCCCATCTCGAATCGATGCAATGGCGGCATCTTGGATATTTTTTGGAGTAGTGAAATCTGGCTCACCCAAGGTTAGAGACAGGATATCTCTTCCCTCAGACTTGAGTGCTTTGGCACGAGCTCCAGCAGCCAAGGTCACACTTTCTTCCATTTCTAAAACACGGTTGGATAGTTTCATAGGCCCTCCTTATTGACCAATACTCCTGTTTCAAAATCTACTAGATAAAAATCAGAGCCTGACTTGACTTCCCAGATTGGTTTGTCTTGATAACGGCCAAAGGTAATCTTGTCAATCTCGCCAGCTCCTTTTTCCTTCGAAACAGCTTCTGCTTTTTCTTGTGAAACACCTTGATTTAGCTGATAAACGTAAATCTTGTGGTCATCTTTTCCAATCAGGACAGCAAGTGCTTCTTGTTTTTTATTACGGCCAAGAACGCTATAATAGGATTCCAAGCCATTGTATAAGTCAACCTGATCAGCCTGCTCTAATCCTGCATACTGCTGAGCTAATTTTTCTCCTTCACTTTTAGCTGTTTGATAAGGTTTCATACTCAGAAACACTAGATACAGAAAGGAAGCACTGATAACCACAAACAAAATCGTCATCCCTAGACCATACTGCCACAGTAGATTATTTTTTGCTTTGTTTTGTCTTTTTTTCACTCGTCTATTTTACCATCTATTGGGCTTTATTACAAGTGAATGCAAGAACAATCGCACTTTATTTCTTCCTTCAAACAAAACCGATTTTGAAAGTGAAACAGTTCTTACTTTTTCAGTCACAAATGACTAGAGTTTCCGAAATTTTACAATTTTCAAATAAACTCTGAGCAAATTTCTTGCAAGTTGTTTTGCTTTGTTGTAATATATTTTATAACAACGAGAAAATTCTCGTAAATTTAAGAAAAAGGAGACACATCATGTCTAAAAAAGTATTATTTATCGTCGGATCACTACGCCAAGGTTCTTTCAACCACCAAATGGCGCTCGAAGCTGAGAAAGCACTTGCTGGTAAAGCGGAAGTTAGCTACCTTGATTATTCAGCCCTTCCTCTCTTCAGCCAAGATTTGGAAGTTCCAACTCATCCAGCTGTAGCTACTGCTCGTGAAGCGGTTCTCGCTGCGGATGCTATCTGGATCTTCTCTCCAGTCTACAACTTCTCTATCCCTGGAACAGTAAAAAACTTGCTTGACTGGCTATCTCGCGCCCTTGACTTGTCTGATACACGTGGCGCTTCTGCCCTTCAAGACAAGTTTGTCACCGTATCATCTGTAGCCAATGCCGGTCACGATCAACTTTTCGCTATTTACAAAGACCTCTTGCCATTTATCCGTACACAAATCGTTGGTGATTTCACTGCTGCACGTGTCAATGACTCTGCTTGGGCAGACGGAAAATTGGTTCTTGAAGAAACAGTCCTAAACTCACTTGAAAAACAAGCGGAAGACTTGGTCAATGCGATCAAGTAACTAACATAATAAAAGCGAACAAGACTACTTTTCTGACACTCAGAAGACTAGCTTGTTCGCTTTTTTTCTCATTTATAAACTAAAATAGCTGATGATACATATTGCCAAATACAAAATATCTGATTTCTATACTTCCTTAACAAAAACCAATTCCTGTGGCTGGGACAGATCTTCTCGGTAGGTAAATCCTGCAAAGCTTAAGCGACGAGCTTCCTCCACCGTCTGTACTTGATTTTCTATCAGGGCTGTCAGGAAGGCACCACGCGCTTTCTTGGAAATGGTTGAGTGAATTTTCAGCTGACCGCCTCTATCCTCCATAAATTTGAAGATCACCATTTTTTCTCTGATTTCCTTAGAAAATACCGTCTCAAACTCGGACGACAAGAGGGAGAAAATCACTTCTTCCTGCTTCACAGCTTCATCATAGGCTGCCTTCCAATGACTCTTTAAAGTCTTACCAGCGACTTTTAACTTCATCAAAAAGTCCAAACGGTGAGGGGCCATAGATGACAAGGCTGGAACGACACCGTACAAAGCCGAAGTAATAAAGACATGATTTTCAAGATAGGCTTGTTCCGCCTCGGTCAACTTATCTCGCTTGATATGGCGGTACATAAGCCCATCAAAAAGTTTAAGAGCTGGGTAGTGTTGAGCAGTTTGCCTTTTCAAAGCTTGGATATTTTGACATTCTTCCGCAGCCTTCTCGGCTGATACCTTATAAAAACTCTCCAATTGACTAGCAGAATAGAGGGCCAAGGCATCCAGCACGGCCTGACTTTCTGGTATTAAAGGTGTTGCCTCGATACTCGGCAAGTCTGTGTTCATTTCTTTTGCTGTAGGGATTAAAATTTTCATATTGATAGTGTAGCATATTTTTTAGCCACAACCAAGAAATTCATCTGATACTCAATGAAAATCAAAGAACAAACTAGGAAACTAGCCGCAGGTTGCTCAAAGTACAGCTTTGAGGTTGCAGATAAAGCTGACG
>NZ_VMNC01000170.1:0-595 GCF_013277505.1 Streptococcus sp. k-378
ATAGGGAAGTCGCTTAGCTCTAGGGAGTTTAGCTCAGCTGGGAGAGCATCTGCCTTACAAGCAGAGGGTCAGCGGTTCGATCCCGTTAACTCCCAAAGGTCCCGTAGTGTAGCGGTTATCACGTCGCCCTGTCACGGCGAAGATCGCGGGTTCGATTCCCGTCGGGACCGTTTAAGGTAACGCAAGTTATTTTAGACTCGTTAGCTCAGTTGGTAGAGCAATTGACTTTTAATCAATGGGTCACTGGTTCGAGCCCAGTACGGGTCATATCTGCGGGTTTGGCGGAATTGGCAGACGCACCAGATTTAGGATCTGGCGCTTAACGGCGTGGGGGTTCAAGTCCCTTAACCCGCATTGAGATATAATAGATGAGCCGGCTTAGCTCAGTTGGTAGAGCATCTGATTTGTAATCAGAGGGTCGCGTGTTCAAGTCATGTAGCCGGCATTTTTAGATAGAAGAAAATAGTGCGAACGTAGTTCAGTGGTAGAACACCACCTTGCCAAGGTGGGGGTCGCGGGTTCGAATCCCGTCGTTCGCTTAGAGAGGCCGGGGTGGCGGAACTGGCAGACGCACAGGACTTAAAATCCTGCGATT
>NZ_VMNC01000171.1:0-621 GCF_013277505.1 Streptococcus sp. k-378
TTTTCGAAGAGTATTAATTTCTAACAATGCTTCAGAAGTCATGTCCTACTATTCCAGTTTCAATACCCTATATAATTGACAAATAACCAAAATCTCCTAGCAATCAATGGACTACTAGGAGAGTTTTTTTAAGGAATTCTATATAAGCTATAAAATCAAATACAAATTTTACTAAAAGATTAGATTAACTCATATATAAATTATGCTTCTTCGTCTTCTTTACGACGACGGCCTGCAAGAGCAAGTCCAAGTACTGCACTTGCTGCAGCTGCTACCATAGCTACTGTAGAGTCTGCTGTACCAGTATTTGGAAGTTGTCGATCTTTATTTATTGTAGTTTCAGATACTGGAGTTCCATCTGACATTTCATTAGCACTGCCGTCCTTATGTGGCTGAGCTGGCATTTCTTCTGAAATACCATTCACACTACCGGCTGGGACTTCTGCTGTTGGTGGCGTAACTACCTTGCCGTCACCAGCTGTACTGCTTGTGCCTACTGGTTCTGTATAAGCTGGGACTTCTACAGTTGGTGGTGTAATACCGTTTCCTGCGCTATTCGTACTGCTTGTACCTACTGGATTTACTGCTTCAATTGCTTTAACTCCTGTAGTTTGAGCGCCG
>NZ_VMNC01000172.1:0-1424 GCF_013277505.1 Streptococcus sp. k-378
AGAAATCGATTTGACTGTCTTGATCGATTTGTCCTGTTCTTATTTCATTTCACTATAAAAACGTTTAAAATATCTTCAACAACCTATCGAAATCATCGTAAACACTTCGGATTACGAATGAATTTGATTGCTGGTATTATCAATCATGAACTAGGATTCTAGTTTTGCAGGAAGTCTAATCAAGAGGAAAGTAAATGACGATTAAGGTAATTGCGACAGATATGGATGGGACCTTGCTGGATGCTAGAGGCCAGCTTGATCTCCCACGCTTGGAAAAGATTGTGGATCAGTTGGATCAAAGGGGGATTCGTTTTGTCATCGCGACAGGGAATGAAATTCACCGCATGAGGCAACTACTGGAGCACTTGGTGGATCGAGTGGTTCTGGTTGTTGCCAATGGTGCTCATATTTTTGAAAACAATGAATTGATTCAGGCTCAGACTTGGGATGATGCCATTGTCGATAAGGCTTTGGCTCATTTCGAGGGTCGAGCGTGTCAGGATCAATTTGTTGTAACAGGGATGAAGGGTGGTTTCGTCAAGGAAGGTACCATTTTTACAGACCTTGAAAGTTTTATGACTCCAGAAATGATTGAAGAATTCTACCAACGAATGAATTTTGTGGATGAATTAACCTCTGACCTCTTTGGTGGTGTGCTCAAGATGAGTATGGTTGTTGGTGAGGAACGTTTGAATTCGGTATTGGAAGAAATCAATGACCTCTTTGATGGCCGTGTTCGGGCTGTATCGAGTGGCTATGGTTGCATTGATATCCTCCAAGCTGGAATTCATAAAGCATGGGGCTTGGAAGAATTACTCAAGCGTTGGGACTTGACCCCCCAACAAATCATGGCTTTTGGCGATAGTGAAAATGATGTTGAAATGCTTGAAATGGCTGGAATTGCCTATGCGATGGAAAATGCTGATGACAAAGCCAAAGCTGTGGCGACGGCTCTAGCGCCAGCCAATAGCCAAGGAGGAGTTTACCAAGTATTGGAAAACTGGTTAGAAAAAGGAGAATGAAGTAGCAGTACAGTTATTAGAAAATTGGTTACTAAAGGAACAAGAAAAAATCCAAACCAAGTATCGTCACCTAAATCAGGTTTCAGTTGTAGAGCCAGATATTCTTTTTATTGGGGATTCCATTGTCGAATATTATCCTCTGCAGGAGTTGTTTGGGACTTCAAAGACAATTGTCAATCGAGGAATTTGTGGCTATCAGACAGGACTGTTATTAGAGAATCTGGATGCGCATCTGTACGGTGGGGAGGTAGATAAAATTGTCCTTTTAATTGGGACGAACGATATTGGAAAAGATGTGCCTGTGAATGAGGCTCTCAATAATCTCGAAGCTATCATCAATCCATTGCTCGCGATTATCCACTGACTGAGATAAAATTACTTTCCGGCTCTTTGTCAACTGTA
>NZ_VMNC01000173.1:0-628 GCF_013277505.1 Streptococcus sp. k-378
CTGGATAAGCTTGTGAGACTTGCCGTAGAAATTCATTGGTCCACTCAGTATTGCATCCTCCAGCAATGAGGAAAAAGGAATCTCCTGTCTGAGCATCTACTGCCCCATAACAATAGCGATATTCTCGCATATAATGACTAGGAATGCTAGGTCGGATTCCTTGAGGAGCCCAACAAGAACTCATCTTACTGATTCTTCCGAAACCAGCTTCATCTTGGTACATCAAACGTACTTTGTTATAAGTCCCCTCTTCTTTAAAGCGCTTACTTAAGGTCTCGAATGTAGATTTTATTTTTAGACGTCTCAATTGTCTGAGCGTCTGCCTTCTTGGGATGCTCAGGTCGAGGAGTGACCGTTCGCCAACCATGTCGTTTCAGGAGATAATAGAAACCATCACGTGTGGAAGTGCGACCAATCTCTTTTTGATAGGCTTCAAATAACTGATTGACAGTTACAAATTCCCCAGCCTGAGCAGCTTCTATATGACGTTTTAGAAATGCTTGTTCTTCTTCGTAAGTCATATATTCTCTATGACGTCCACCACGGGTCTCTTGAAGAAGCGCTTCTAAACCAAACTCCTTATATTTTTTCAAATTCCTCCAAACAGTTGTTTTATTGCAATCTAGCA
>NZ_VMNC01000174.1:0-503 GCF_013277505.1 Streptococcus sp. k-378
GAATGCTTTCGTCTTTCTGCTGAAGTAGACTTCTTTTCCTTGTTCAACAGGGATATAGCAACGATTTTGGAATCGGATATGGTGTCCACTATCGACGACTCTCTCCGCCAGTCTAGCCAGAATGAGATTTCGTTCAGAGGGCTTAGGAGCCACCTCGAAGACAGAGAGTTTTGTCTTGTTTCCAAACTGTTCATTAAAGGTTTGAATGTAGGAAAGAAGGAAAGTATTGGCTTCTTCCAAGGTATGAATATTGTTTCGTTCCAGTTCAATAGGCAGGCGAGATTGTAGTGCCTGATTGAGTCTTTCGACTCTCCCTTTAGCTTGAGGGATAGCGGTTGTCTCAAGGAGAATCCCCAGTTGGTGACAGGCGTATCCAAACTGTGTATGGGTATCGCCCTCCATTTTCTTAGAGTTGGAGGCTTGATAGGCAAAGACCGTTCTCTTATCTGTTTTAATTTGAAGGGGAATGCCGTGATTGGCTAAGATTTGTTCAAGGACATGAT
>NZ_VMNC01000175.1:0-551 GCF_013277505.1 Streptococcus sp. k-378
AATTGTGATTTGTCGACCTGGGCTACAAAGTCTGCGAACTCATTTTGGAGGGCTAGAGGGGGGAAAATCAGTTCAAAATTTTTAATCAGTTGACCGTTTAAATTAGGTTGATTTCCTCCTCGTCCAAGTTCTCGTAATTCGCTATACCTTAGCATTAATTGATGCCAAATAAAAACTGGATTGTCTATTTTATTTGGAAATATAGCCCCACATGCTTGGTTGCTAGTAGATTCAACTTTGAGGATTGCACTTCTTCCTCTTGTTTGTCCTTGACCATACATAGCAATTAATATTGTATCAACTGGAAAAAGTTTAAGAGATGTATTTTCTAAAGCAAATTTTGTGATTTTTTCCTCAGTTTCCGTAATTTCTCTATTTATTACCTCAGTTGTTTTTACCCAATTAATCGTTCCGCTATCCCAATATAATTTATTATCTCTTGATGGTGTACTTCCACTAGAAACTTCAAATTTTTCACCTATTTTATATTTGGGGAATAATGTAGTATAAAAATCCCCAAACATCTCGTTAAATCGGGATTTGACGAGCTC
>NZ_VMNC01000176.1:0-1150 GCF_013277505.1 Streptococcus sp. k-378
GGTTTTAATGAGATAAGCCAGTGAATCAATGCCTTGTCTCATATCCGTTTTCCCACATACGAGATAGACCTGCCCTAGGCTAGATAGATGAATTGTCATAGAGCAACACCTTATCCAAAAGCTCTTCTATCATTTCGAGATTGTGGAATCTCTACAGGAACAATAGGTTGTGGCATTAAAATATCTTCCAATAGTTTTACTTTACGAATAGTATACAGGAGGAACTCCATGAATGATAGATACCTTGTTATGACGCGCTTACCGTACTATTATAAATTCAATCCACTATATCATTTGATTCACTAGTAAAAAAGGATAACATCTCCTCTCGGAGATGCTATCCTTTTGGGGGCGACTAGAACATAGTGTTCCAATCTATTTTCGTTAAATTTACAGAATGTTTATCCTATGAATTATTTTATCAAAGTAATTTCTTACTCTTCTTCCTTGCGTTTTTTCGCGATAAGGAGTCCCCCTGTTGCTGCTGCAAGAAGTGCTAGAGCAAGTGAAGCGCTAGATTGTTCTGTACCAGTATTTGGCAATTCTTTCGCTCCTGCTTTCTCAGCTGGTGCTTGAGCAGGTGAATCTTGGTTGGTAGCTGGATTAACTGCTACTGAACTATCTGATTTCTTGACTGTCTTATCTGCTGGAATAACAGATGTAGTACCATCTTCAAAGGTTACAACTACTGATCCGTCTTTGTTTACCTTAATATCTTTCGCAGTTGGGTTAGATTTCTTAACTTCTTCGGCTACCTTAGCTTTTTCTGCGTCAGTCAAGTTGCTTGGATCTTTAACTGGTGTTGCTGACGGATCCTTAACACTATCTGCATCTTTAGCTTTCTCAACTGCTTTAGCTGCTGGAATTACTGCTGTTGAGCCATCTGGGAAGGTTACAGTTATTGTTCCATCTTTACCTACTTTAACATCTGTTGCAGTTGGGTTAGATTTCTTAACTTCTTCGGCTACCTTAGCTCTTTCTGCATCAGTCAAGTTGCTTGGATCTTTAACCGATGTTACTGATGGATCTTTAACACTATCTGAATCCTTAGTTGATGCACCTACTGGTTTAGATTCTGGTTTCGAGTTTGGATCTTTCGGATTTGTTCCTTTTTCTACTTCTTCTTTATCTGTGAAGCCATCGCCATCTG
>NZ_VMNC01000177.1:0-556 GCF_013277505.1 Streptococcus sp. k-378
CAAATCCCGATATTCCGAGGAGGTGGTTGCATGAAGAAAGTGAAATTAGGGGAAGTGGCTACTTTTATCAATGGCTATGCTTTTAAACCTCAAGATTGGTCATCTGAAGGGAGAGAGATTATCAGAATACAGAATCTGACTAAAACTTCAACAGAGATAAATTATTATTCGGGTACGATTGATAAAAAATACATTGTTGAAGCTGGTGATATCCTTATTTCGTGGTCGGGTACATTAGGGGTTTTTCAGTGGTGTGGAAGATCCGCAGTGTTAAATCAGCACATTTTTAAAGTGGTTTTTGATAAGATAGATATAGATAAATCGTATTTTAAATATGTTGTTGAAAAAGGTTTACAAGATGCTGTAAAACATACTCATGGTTCCACAATGAAACATTTAACTAAAAAATATTTTGATAATATTATGGTTCCATATACAAATTTGGGAGAGCAACAAAGAATTGCAAGTGAGCTGGATTTGTTAAGCAAGCTGATTTTAAGGAGACAAGAACAACTTGAAGAGCTTAATCTACTTGTAAAATCCCGATTTAACGAGA
>NZ_VMNC01000178.1:0-611 GCF_013277505.1 Streptococcus sp. k-378
TTTGAATGTTTGGAACGCTTTTTTAAAACTAAATAACTATATAATAAAAAATAAGGGGACACGAAATGGACACCAAAGCTAAAAAGTTCACACTTGCAACGATTTCAGCTCTATCACTTCTTGGGGTAGGAATTGTTACATCACAATCAGTAGCTGCTAATGATAGGCTGGTTTCCACTCAAGCAATCAATGGTCAATCCTACAATATCTTAAACTCTTAGGTCACTAGTACTTCTTCTGGTACTACTCTAGTTGGGATTGAAGGGACTTTCTTAACGCCATATAAACAGGCTATCTTAGACCGTATCAATGCCATTCGAAAAGAAACAACAGACGAAGGTCTAGTTACTAGCTATGTTCCTATCAAATGGTCAACTGCACTAGAAAAAACAACCTTCATTCGTGCAGCAGAAGCTTCGATCACCATTAATCACACACGCTTGTCTAGTAAGGACATTTGGAGCGCCTGGTCTTCAGGAAATTTCTCACCAGCAGAAAACTTGGCTTGGAACTATGACGGATTTATGACAGCTATTAATCAATGGTATGAGGAAAAAGCCGATTATGTTAATACTAAACTAAAATAAAAAATCATTATATAATAGTAATAT
>NZ_VMNC01000018.1:0-27303 GCF_013277505.1 Streptococcus sp. k-378
CATGTCCATAGTCACTATATACGAGAATTTTGCTATTGTTATGGAGCTGTTGATGCCCATACAGGCAAATCATTTTTCTTAATCGCTGGTGGATGTCATACTGAGTGGATGAACGCCTTTTTAGAAGAGCTTTCACAAGCTTATCCAGATGATTATCTTTTACTCGTTATGGACAATGCCATATGGAATAAATCAAGTACCTTAAAGATTCCGACTAATATTGGCTTTACCTTTATTCCTCCATACACACCAGAGATGAACCCCATTGAACAAGTGTGGAAAGAGATTCGTAAACGTGGATTTAAGAATAAAGCCTTTCGAACTTTGGAAGATGTCATGAATCAACTTCAAGATGTTATACAAGGACTGGAGAAGGAGGTGATAACGTCCATCGTTAATCGGAGATGGACTAGAATGCTTTTTTGGCATAAATGAACAATTTTATTTTTCAGAATATATCAAATATAACAAATAACTCTTAAAATTCAGAAAATTCTATTGACAGGACTTGAAAAAGGGTCTATAATGAATAAAAAAACAAAGGAGAATACTATGAAAACAAGAAAAGTATTGGCTCTTGCGGGAGTAACCTTATTAGCAGCTGGTGTTTTAGCTGCTTGTTCTGGGGGTTCAGGCGCTCAAGGTGAAAAAACCTTTGCCTTTACCTACGAGACACATCCAGATAATCTCAACTATTTGACAACTGGTAAGGCAGCAACTTCTGAGATTACTAGTAATGTGATTGATGGATTGCTTGAAAATGATAAATACGGAAACCTTGTTCCTTCATTGGCAGAAGACTGGTCAGTTTCTAAGGATGGCTTGACTTATACTTATAAGATTCGTCAAGATGCCAAGTGGTATACATCTGAGGGAGAAGAGTACGCTCCTGTTAAGGCTCAGGACTTTGTAACAGGACTTAAATATGCAACAGATAAGAAAGCAGAAGCCCTTTACTTGGTACAGGATTCAATCAAAGGTCTGGATGCCTATGCCAAAGGTGAAATCACAGACTTCGCTCAAGTCGGGATTAAAGCCCTTGACGACCAAACAATCCAATACACCTTGAACAAACCTGAAACTTTTTGGAATTCCAAAACAACCATGGGTGTGCTTGCGCCAGTCAATGAAGAGTTTTTGAACTCAAAAGGGGATGATTTTGCCAAAGCTACGGATCCAAGTAGTCTCTTGTATAACGGCCCTTATTTGTTGAAATCCATTGTGACCAAATCTTCCGTTGAATTTGCGAAAAATCCGAACTACTGGGATAAGGACAATGTGCATATTGACAAAGTCAAATTGTCATTCTGGGATGGGCAAGATACCAGCAAACCAGCAGAAAACTTTAAAGATGGTAGCCTTACAGCAGCTCGTCTCTATCCAACAAGTGCAAGCTTCGCAGAGCTTGAGAAGAGTATGAAAGACAATATCGTCTATACGCAACAAGACTCTACGACTTATCTAGTAGGGACAAATATTGACCGTCAATCTTATAAACACACATCTAAGACTAGCGAAGAACAAAAGACTTCAACTAAAAAGGCTCTCTTAAACAAGGATTTCCGTCAGGCTATTGCCTTTGGTTTTGACCGTACAGCCTATGCCTCTCAGTTGAATGGAGAAACTGGAGCAAGCAAAATCTTGCGTAATCTCTTTGTGCCACCAACATTTGTTCAAGCAGATGGGAAAAACTTTGGCGATATGGTCAAAGAGAAATTAGTGACTTATGGGGATGAATGGAAGGATGTCAATCTTGCAGATTCACAAGATGGTCTCTACAATCCAGAAAAAGCCAAGGCTGAATTTGCTAAAGCTAAATCAGCTTTACAAGCAGAAGGTGTGACTTTCCCAATTCATTTGGATATGCCAGTTGACCAGACAGCAACGACAAAAGTTCAGCGCGTCCAATCTATGAAACAATCCTTGGAAGCAACTTTAGGAACTGATAATGTCGTTATTGATATCCAACAATTGCAAAAAGATGAATTGCTTAATGTAACTCTATTTGCCGAAAATGCTGCTGGCGAAGACTGGGATTTATCAGATAATGTCGGTTGGGGTCCAGACTTTGCCGATCCATCAACCTACCTTGATATTATCAAACCTTCTGTAGGAGAAAGTACTAAAACATATTTAGGATTTGACTCAGGGGAAGATAATGTAGCTGCTAAAAAAGTAGGTCTATATGACTACGAAAAATTGGTTACTGAAGCTGGTGATGAGACTACAGATGTTGCTAAACGATATGATAAATACGCAGCAGCCCAAGCTTGGTTGACAGATAGTGCCTTGATCATCCCAACAACTTCTAAAACTGGTCGTCCAATCTTGTCTAAGATGGTACCATTTACAATACCATTTGCATTGTCAGGAAATAAAGGTACAAGTGACCCAGTCTTGTATAAATACCTTGAACTTCAAGACAAGGCAGTTACTGCAGATGAATATCAAAAAGCTCAAGAAAAATGGATGAAAGAAAAAGCAGAATCCAATAAAAAAGCGCAAGAAGAACTCGCAAAACATGTGAAATAAGATAAAAAGAAGTTAGTTATTTGCTAACTTCTTTTGGTTTATCGAAAATGAGTTGAAACCTCTCTTCACTTTCAAAGATGATGAAGCTAATTTTTTTGTAGAAAAAATCCTGAGTTTTTATTCTCAGGATTTTCTTTCATCTCACTGTTGTGGTTGTTGAACTTGTGGATTTTGTGGCGTTGGTTGTACTGGTTGTGTCGGTTGAACAGCTTGACCAGCTTGTCCTTGGCTAGGATCAGTTGCTGGAGCATTATTGGGTTGTTGACCAACCGTCGTACTTGCCTGTGTAGTTGAACTTTCAGCTGTTGTGCTTGGAGTTTCTACTGTTTGTGTTTGTTGTGTTACTGAATTATTCCATGTGTTCTTTGCGTTGTTCTGGAAGACGAATTCTCCATTTCTATACAAGCCATCTGGCATTGTCCAATCTCCAGGTTGGTCATCTTCAGAAAGGTAAGTTATCATTGAACGATAGACTTTACCAGCAACAAGGAAACCATCTCCGATGATTGGAGTTAGACGATTTGAGTATCCTGTCCAAACAGCCATTGCATATTTGCGGGTATACCCTACAAACATTTCATCTGGAGCTACGTAACCAGTGTTCTTGATATACTTTTCAATTTCTTCGTCAGTATAGTTAGAAGTACCTGTTTTACCTGCTTGTGGAAGCCAAGGTAGGTAGGCTCCACGTCCGGTTCCGTATACTAAGACAGTTTTCATCATTTCGGTCATCATATAGGCAGTAGTTTCTTTCATAGCCCGAGTACCGGCATCAGAAAATTCTTTTTCACTACCATCACTGAAGACGATTTTATTGATATACATTGGTTTGTGGTAAATACCACCATTAGCAAAAGCTGCGTAGGCAACTGCCATTTTTTCACTACTTGCACCGTACTGTTTGTTGGATTCAGTTGTGTTACTTGAAATGGCGTTTGCATAATACATGCTTGGATAGTCGATACCAAGACCATTAAGGAAGGTTTTAGCTCTATCTAGACCGACCTTATTCAAAGTCTCAACGGCTGTGACATTTCGTGATTGTTGAAGAGCATATTGCAGAGTAATATTACCGAAATATGCTCGATCCCAGTTGTAGACAGGTGTGCTTGTTCCCGGATAGTTATAAGGAATATCATTAACCATAGTTGCAGTGGAATCATAAACACCGTATTCTATGGCAGGTGCATAGTCAGTGATTGGTTTCATACTAGAACCCCAGTCACGATTGGTTTCCACAGCTTGGTTGGTACCAAATGAAACGTTACTTGCTTGGTGACGAGCTCCAAGTTGGGCGATGACTTTACCATTTGAAACATCTACGACCGTAGATGCGACTTGCAAATCATCGTCAGGGTAAGAGACGTATTGATCGGAGTTGTAGATATCCCACAGATGTTTTTGAGCTTCTTGGTCTACATTTGTGTAAACATCCATCCCAGTAGTTAGAAGGTTATAGCCAGTTTCTTGTTCTACTTGGTCGATAACTTCTTTGAGATAGTTGTCCATATAGGCTGGGTAACTATTGGCTGACTTCAAGCTTTGGAGACCGTCAGTGATAGGCGTATTAATAGCTTTTTCGTAATCTTCTGCACTGATATATTTCTGTCCCTTCATTTCTGAAAGTACCAAGTTACGACGCTCTAGAGCAGCTTCTGGATGGGAATATGGATCATATTGGTTTGGTGCTTGAGGCATTCCGGCTAGGAGTGCTAACTGTGGCAAGCTTAATTCCTTCAAGTCTTTTCCATAGTAATTTTGGGCTGCAGTTTGCATTCCATAGTTACCGTTAGACATGTAGACTTTATTGATGTAATAGGTCAGAATTTCTTGCTTGGTTGCTTTTTGTTCTAGCTGAACTGCTAGCCAAGCTTCCTGGGCTTTACGTGAAATGGTCTGATCAGAAGTGGAAGTTGAGAAATAGGTCAACTTAATTAATTGTTGGGTAAGGGTTGATCCTCCCTGGAGAGAGTTGTTTTGTAAGTTACGTAAAAAAGCTCCTATAATTCGGATGGTATCGACACCGCGATGATCGAAAAAACGATGGTCTTCGATTGATACGATAGCCTTGACCAAATCAGTAGGAATTTCGTTGGCCTGAGCGTTTACTCGGCGTTCAGAGCCCAGATCGGCAATGAGTTCGTTATTATTGTCATAAATCTTGCTAGAAGTTGTTGCAACTAATTTGCTCTCAGATAGGGCTGGGGCTTTACTGACGTAATAGAGAAATATGCCTCCTCCCAGCATAACTGCTGTGATAAATAAAGTTAAGAAGCAGATACTCACATACTTAGCTATTCGCAGGATAGTTTGTTTGTTCATCTTGTTTTACCACCTAATAAATGTTCTTTGATAACATTGAGATAGGGAATTTGAGGGAAGGCACCAGCCTTGATTTCATATCCATATTCTCGAATATATCCAAGTGGCATTGATTTTTGTCCCTTATCTTGATGATAGAAGCGAATCAAATCGAATGCCGGCAATAAGTAGGTTTCTTGCTGAGAAGAAAAGTGAAGAAGGACAAAGCAGATTCCTTGTTGGGCAAGGACTTGTTCCATATGCTGAATCTGATGTGGATGGAAATTTTTCATCGGAATCGCACGTTTTTGTTTTGTTTCCTTGGCTTCAAAGTCGATGTAATATCCATTATAAACGCCAGAATAGTCCGTCGTTGAAGCTTGTCGAAAATAGGCTTCAACAATCTTGGCACGACTTCGTTGTGGATAGTCCACTCGTACAATTTGAATAGGAGTTGGTTTCTTATGTATAACAGCCAAGCCCTGAGACAAATAGTAGTCGTTGGTAGCATTGATCATCTTTTCAAAAGACATTCCTCGATTTGCGAAATTTTTGGGTTGAGAAAGAGATGTTTGTCTTTTTTGTGATGAAAGTTTATGTGGATAGTTGACCATAATTCTCCTTATTGGTACAATAACATCACTCTATTATACCATAAATTTGCACAGAAAGGGTTAAAAATGGCTACAGCTTTGGTTTTAGGCTATTCTGCTTTTGATTTGGGTTTATTTTCTGATAAGGATCCTCGTCTTAAATTGATTAAAAAAGCGATACGTAAAGATTTAGAGGCTATGGCAGCAGATGGGGTGTCTTGGCTTGTATTTACAGGGACTTTGGGCTTTGAATATTGGGTTTTAGAGGTTGCTCAGGAAATGAAGACCGAATACGGTTTCCAGTTGGCGACCATTTTTGCTTTTGAAACCCATGGGGAAAATTGGAATGAAGGCAATCAGATGAAACTGAGTCGCTTTAAGCAGGTAGACTTTGTCAAATATGCCTATCCTCGCTATGAACACAAGGGGCAGTTAAGAGATTACCAGCAGTTTTTACTGGAAAATACGACTAGTTCTTATCTTTTTTATGATGAAGAAAATGAGACGAAACTAGCTTATTTTTACCAAAAGATGAAAAATCAAGAGGACTATTTTATAAAGAGATTAACATTTGATCAATTAAATGAACTTGCTGAAAATTTTTCCGAAAATTGAAGCTTTGACCTTGATTTTTGTTTGCCTTTTTTTATATAATAATACTAGCAAGCGAGAATGGAGAGAGACATGGCAAGTATTATTTTTTCAGCGAAAGATATTTTTGAACAAGAGTTTGGACGTGAAGTCCGTGGGTATAGTAAGGTAGAAGTTGACGAGTTTTTAGACGATGTCATCAAGGACTATGAAACCTATGCTGCCTTGGTCAAGTCACTTCGTCAGGAGATTGCGGATTTGAAGGAAGAATTAACTCGTAAACCGCAAGTGAGTTCGGCTCCAAGTCCTAGTCACCCAGATCCAATTGATGTGGCTGCTTCATCTTCTATGACGAATTTTGATATTTTGAAACGCTTGAATCGTCTTGAAAAAGAAGTATTCGGTAAACAAATTTTAGACAATACCGATTTGTAATTCAGGTCTTGTTACATGCAATTTTTGGATAATCGCGTGAGGAGAATTGCTTCTCATGAGGAAAGTCCATGCTAGCACAGGCTGTGATGCCTGTAGTGTTTGTGCTAGGCGAAACCATAAGCCTAGGGACGAGAAATCGTTACGGCAGTTGAAATGGCTAAGTCCTTGGATAGGCCAGAGTAGGCTTGAAAGTGCCACAGTGACGGAGTCTTTCTGGAAACGGAGAGAGTGGAACGCGGTAAACCCCTCAAGCTAGCAACCCAAATTTTGGTCGGGGCATGGAGTACGCGGAAACGAACGTAGTATTCTGACTGCTATCAGCTAGAGCTGTTAGTGGTAGACAGATGATTATCGAAGGAAGTGGTCCTAGTCACTTCTGGAACAAAACATGGCTTATAGAAAATTGCATATAGGTTGGGGCTGAGAAATTTTCTCAACCTCATTTTTTAAAGTGGACATATAGAAAGGTCTTGCAAGACTGTAACATGAAAAAAGAATTTAATTTAATTGCAACTGTGGCAGCAGGTCTTGAAGCTGTTGTGGGACGAGAAGTGCGAGAGTTGGGCTACGATTGTCAGGTTGAAAACGGCCGTGTTCGTTTTCAAGGAGACGTGAGAGCTATTATCGAAACCAACCTCTGGCTTCGCGCAGCAGATCGTATCAAAATCATCGTAGGAACGTTCCCAGCTAAGACTTTTGAAGAACTGTTTCAGGGAGTTTTTGCTTTAGATTGGGAAAATTATTTACCACTCGGAGCTCGGTTCCCAATTTCAAAAGCCAAATGTGTTAAATCTAAACTTCACAATGAACCCAGTGTTCAGGCTATTTCTAAGAAAGCTGTTGTCAAGAAATTACAGAAACACTATGCTCGCCCAGAAGGGGTTCCTCTGATGGAGAATGGCCCAGAGTTTAAGATTGAGGTCTCTATTCTCAAAGGTGTGGTAACTGTCATGATTGATACGACAGGGTCTAGCCTCTTTAAACGTGGTTATCGTACGGAAAAGGGTGGCGCTCCTATCAAGGAAAACATGGCGGCAGCCATTTTACAACTTTCTAACTGGTATCCAGATAAGCCTTTGATTGATCCGACCTGTGGTTCGGGGACTTTCTGTATCGAGGCAGTCATGATTGCTCGAAAGATGGCACCAGGACTTCGTCGCTCTTTTGCCTTTGAGGAGTGGAACTGGGTCAGCGATCGCTTGATTCAGGAAGTGCGTACAGAAGCAGCTAAAAAAGTGGATCGTGAGCTGGAACTGGATATCATGGGCTGTGATATTGATGCTCGCATGGTGGAAATTGCTAAGGCCAATGCTCAGGCAGCGGGAGTTGCAGGGGATATTACCTTTAAGCAGATGCGCGTGCAGGATTTACGTTCCGATAAAATCAATGGTGTGATTATTTCTAATCCGCCTTACGGGGAGCGTTTATCAGATGATGCAGGGGTGACCAAGCTCTATGCTGAGATGGGTCAAGTATTTGCACCACTGAAAACTTGGAGTAAATTTATCCTGACTAGTGATGAAGCTTTTGAAAGCAAGTATGGTAGCCAAGCGGATAAGAAGCGTAAGTTATACAACGGAACTTTGAAAGTGGATCTGTATCAATATTTTGGTCAGCGTGTCAAACGGCAAGAGGTAAAATAGAAAGGGATACTCATGAGTAAGAAAAGACGAAATCGTCATAAAAAAGAAGGTCAAGAACCGCAATTTGATTTTGATGAAGCAAAAGAGCTAACAGTTGGTCAAGCGATTCGTAAAAATGAAGAAGTGGAAGCAGGAGTCTTGCCTGAGGATTCCATTTTGGATAAGTATGTCAAACAACACAAAGATGAAATCGAAGCAGATAAGTTTGCGACTCGCCAATACAAAAAAGAGGAGTTAGTTGAAACTCAGAGTCTGGATGATTTAATTCAAGAGATGCGTGAGGCTGTAGAAGAGTCAGAAGCTTCTTCGGAGGAAGTTCCATCTTCTGAAGACATCTTACCACCCTTGCCTCTGGATGATGAGGGGCAAGGCTTGGATCCTCTATTACTAGAGGATGAAAATCCAACAGAAATGACTGAAGAAGTGGAAGAGGAGCAAAACCTTTCTCGTCTGGAACAAGAGGACTCAGATAAGAAAAGCAAAAAAGGCTTTGTTTTAACCGCTTTGGCGCTTGTATCAGTAATTATCTGTGTCAGTGCTTATTATGTCTACCGTCAAGTGAATCGCTCGACCAAGGAAATTGAAACTTCTCAATCAACTACAGCCAATCAATCAGATGTGGATGATTTTAATACACTTTATGACGCCTTTTACACAGACAGCAATAAAACGGCTTTGAAAAATAGCCAGTTTGATAAACTAAGTCAACTCAAGACCTTACTTGATAAGCTGGAAGGTAGTCGTGAACATACGCTTGCCAAATCGAAATATGATAGTCTAGCAACGCAAATCAAGGCCATTCAAGATGTCAATGCACAATTTGAAAAACCAGCTATTGTGGATGGTGTGTTGGATACCAATGCCAAAGCCAAATCGGATGCTAAATTTACAGATATTAAAACTGGGAATACGGAGCTTGATAAAGTGCTAGATAAGGCTATCAGCCTTGGTAAGAGCCAGCAAACAAGTACTTCTAGCTCAAGTTCAAGTGAAACTAGTAGCTCAAGCTCTAGTCAAGCAAGCTCAAATACGACTAGTGAGACAAGCCCAAGTAGTTCAAATGCTGCCTCAAATGAGACTAGAAGTTCTCGTAGCGAAGTCAATATGGGCGTATCAAGTGCAGGGGTTGCTGTTCAAAGAAGTGCGAGTCGTGTTCCCTATAATCAGTCTGCTATTGATGATAGTAGCAACTCTGCCTGGGATTTTGCGGATGGTGTCTTGGAACAAATTCTAGCGACTTCACGATCACGTGGCTATATCACTGGAGACCAATATATCCTTGAACGTGTCAATATCGTTAACGGCAATGGTTATTACAACCTCTACAAGCCAGATGGAACCTATCTCTTTACCCTTAACTGTAAGACAGGCTACTTTGTCGGAAATGGCGCTGGTCATGCAGATGACTTGGACTACTAAGCAGTCGTTACAAAATTCTTTCTTTTCAAAAGTAAAAATGATAAAATAAAATAAATGAAACAAGAGGAGTGTCAAATGACAAAAGCTAACTTTGGTGTCGTAGGTATGGCCGTAATGGGTCGTAACCTTGCCCTTAATATTGAATCTCGTGGTTACACAGTTGCTATTTACAACCGTAGTAAAGAAAAAACGGAAGATGTGATTGCTTGCCATCCTGAAAAGAACTTTGTACCAAGCTATGACGTTGAAAGTTTTGTAAACTCAATCGAAAAACCTCGCCGTATCATGCTGATGGTTCAAGCTGGACCTGGTACAGATGCTACTATCCAAGCCCTTCTTCCACACCTTGACAAAGGTGATATCTTGATTGACGGCGGAAACACTTTCTACAAAGACACCATCCGTCGTAATGAAGAATTGGCAAACTCAGGTATCAACTTTATCGGTACTGGGGTTTCTGGTGGTGAAAAAGGTGCCCTTGAAGGGCCGTCTATCATGCCTGGTGGACAAAAAGAAGCCTACGAATTGGTTGCAGATGTTCTTGAAGAAATTTCAGCTAAAGCACCAGAAGATGGCAAACCATGTGTGACTTACATCGGTCCTGATGGAGCTGGTCACTATGTGAAAATGGTTCACAACGGTATCGAGTATGGGGATATGCAATTGATCGCAGAAAGCTATGACTTGATGCAACACTTGCTTGGCCTTTCTGCAGAAGACATGGCTGAAATCTTTACTGAGTGGAACAAGGGTGAATTGGACAGCTACTTGATCGAAATCACAGCTGATATCTTGAGCCGTAAAGACGATGAAGGTCAAGACGGACCAATCGTAGACTACATCCTTGATGCCGCGGGTAACAAGGGAACTGGTAAATGGACTAGCCAATCATCACTTGACCTTGGTGTGCCATTGTCGCTAATTACTGAGTCAGTATTTGCTCGCTACATTTCAACTTACAAAGAAGAACGCGTGCATGCTAGCAAGGTTCTTCCAAAACCAGCTGCTTTCAAATTTGAAGGAGATAAAGCTGAGTTGATTGAAAAGATTCGTCAAGCCCTTTACTTCTCAAAAATCATTTCATATGCACAAGGTTTTGCGCAATTGCGTGTAGCTTCTAAAGAAAACAACTGGAACTTGCCATTTGCAGACATCGCCTCTATCTGGCGTGATGGCTGTATCATCCGTTCTCGTTTCTTGCAAAAGATTACAGATGCTTACAACCGTGATGCAGACCTTGCCAACCTTCTTTTGGATGAGTACTTCTTGGATGTTACTGCTAAGTACCAACAAGCAGTGCGTGACATCGTAGCTCTTGCTGTTCAAGCTGGTGTACCAGTCCCAACTTTCTCAGCAGCTATTACTTACTTTGATAGCTACCGTTCAGCTGACCTTCCAGCTAACTTGATCCAAGCGCAACGTGACTACTTTGGTGCCCACACTTACCAACGTAAAGACAAAGAAGGAACATTCCACTACTCTTGGTATGACGAAAAATAAGTAGGTCTGCCATGGGGAAACGGATTTTATTACTTGAGAAAGAACGAAATCTAGCTCACTTTTTAAGTTTGGAACTCCAAAAAGAGCAATACCGAGTTGATCAGGTTGAGGAGGGGCAAAAAGCCCTCTCCATGGCTCTTCAGACAGACTATGACTTGATTTTATTGAATGCTCATCTGGGGGATATGACAGCCCAGGATTTTGCAGATAAGCTGAGTCGAACTAAGCCAGCCTCAGTCATCATGATTTTAGATCATTGGGAAGACTTGCAAGAAGAGCTGGAAGTTGTTCAGCGTTTTGCAGTTTCATACATCTATAAGCCAGTCCTTATCGAAAATCTGGTAGCGCGTATTTCGGCGATCTTCCGAGGTCGGGACTTCATTGATCAACACTGCAGTCTGATGAAAGTTCCAAGGACCTACCGCAATCTTAGGATAGATGTTGAACATCACACGGTTTATCGTGGTGAAGAGATGATTGCTCTGACTCGCCGTGAGTATGACCTTTTGGCGACACTTATGGGAAGCAAGAAAGTTCTGACTCGTGAGCAGTTGTTGGAAAGTGTCTGGAAGTATGAAAGTGCGACCGAGACAAATATCGTAGATGTCTATATCCGTTATCTACGTAGCAAGCTTGATGTAAAAGGTCAAAAAAGCTACATTAAAACCGTGCGTGGTGTTGGTTACACCATGCAAGAATAGAAAAGCAGTTGCAGTTGTGTAACTGCTTTTTTCAAATGGAGAAAGGGATGTCTTTTCGTTTTTTTCTTTGTATAGTGGATTGAAACTAGAATGGTACACCACAACTGCTAAAACTTTTCTAGAAATTAATTTAACTTTCCTAATCGATTTGTTCACATCTTATTTCAATTTACTATATTGACAGGGACGAACAGATGTGTTACAATTTTTTTAGGAGGATAAAATAATGAAGAAAACATTTTATCGCAAATTCGGTATTTCAATTATTGCGGGTACTTTATTAGCTAGCCTGCTATCGACAGTCTCTGCTTTGACTGTTATTTCAAGTACAGGTGAGGAGTATGAGGTAAGTGAAACATTACAAGAGAGTCCAGGAACTAATAATTTTTCACTTCCCGATGTTTCACCGACTTATGGTCAATATTATACAAATCAGTCAGAAGTCATTATTGGTAAAAATGATTTAGTTAAGGTAAAAAATACTTTACAATATCCTTACTCTACATCAGCTTATGTAGAGTAAGAATTTCGTGGTGTGAAAAATGGTAAAGATGTAACTTATCGAGGGAGTGCCAATTTTATAAAGGATAATGTCCTTATTACTGCTGCTCATAATATTTATAAACATGAGTTTGGTAAAGATGCAGAAGAACTATATGTTACTCCTGCTCGTACTCCAAATAGTGTGCCGTTTGGTCGGATAAAAGTAAAAGAAGCTCGCTATTTAAAAGAATTTCGAAATACTGATCCAGATGAGCTTACTACCTATGACTTAGCAGTTTTAATTTTGGAAGAACCGATTGGCGCTCAATTGGGGACGTTAGGACTTCCCAATAATTTAGAAAATACTAAAAATCTAGATGTAACAGTTACGGGATATTCTGCTGTTAATAAGGATATTAAGCAGATGTATACTGATACAAAAACGATACTTCAAGATACAAATGATTTTTTATTCTATCAAGTAGATACTTTGCGTGGTGCAAGCGGTTCAGCAGTATATGATTCTACCAATAGGGTTGTCGGAGTTCATACCAATGGGAGTAAGGCAGAACAGATGAATTATGCTGTTAAGTTAAATGAGAAGGCTCTATCTTTCATCTACTCTGTTATTAAAGGGCATTCTATTGATGGATGGAAGTTGATTAGTGATACTTGGTATTATTATAAGAATAGTAATAAACAAACAGGTTGGCAAAGTATAAATGGCAAATGGTATTATCTTGAAACCTCTGGTTCAATGTCCACAGGTTGGAAATATGTACGAGGAAGATGGTATTATTTAGATAAGACCAATGGTGATATGAAGACTGGTTGGTATCAGGAAGGCTCAACTTGGTACTATTTAGATGCTGAAAATGGTGATATGAAAACGGGCTGGCAATACCTTGGTAACAAGTGGTACTATCTCCGTTCATCGGGAGCTATGACAACTGGTTGGTATCAAGATGGTTCAACTTGGTACTACCTAAATGCAGGTAATGGAGATATGAAGACAGGTTGGTTCCAGGTTAATGGCAAATGGTACTATGCTTATAGCTCAGGTGCTTTGGCAGTGAATACGACCGTAGATGGCTATTCTGTCAATTATAATGGCGAATGGGTTCGGTAATGACAGGGAGCTTATAATTATATTAGAACACTCGCTTAATCAAAGAAGTGACTTTGTTGTACTTGACCTGACGATTGGGGAGATTAAAAGCATGTGAAATCTACACATGCTTTTTCGTTAGTTATGAGTGTTGAACTTGACTAACCATTGACAAAAGATAAGAGCAATCAAAATAAGATACAAAAATATCAATGCTAACTGCACCGAAACGCTCGATGCTATGGATAGGGCTAATAGGGAGAGCAGGGACGGGGCGAGAATGTCCACTGTGCTCAGAGCAGAGCCCACCGTCCCCATCTTGTCACTGGGGATATAGGCAAAGACAGCTGCTTGTAGGCGAGGGCTGAGAATGCCGATAATCGTAGAACTGATGAAACTGGTCATGAAAATTACGATATAGGCTTGACAAAGGATACTAGTTATTAGAGCCAATAGGGAAATCTCACAGAAAACCAAGAGGTGCGTGAAACGGATATTTTTAAATAGATTACTGCTGGTCATATTGCCAAGGATAGCTCCACAAGAAATGATGATGGAGAGCAGGGCGAGGAGTTGCCCAATGCTCAGTTGTGCTAGTGTCTGTTGGATGAAGCGGAGGGCAATCAACCGAGGAGACACATCCAAGATGGCAATCATACTGGTCGTCAGAAACAGTAGTATGATGGTATCTTTTAACCTCAGGAACACAGCCAGCGACTGTTTAAGATGTTGAAAATATTTCTTAAAACTCAGTGCTGTATGTGACATTTCAATCCTTTTTTCAACCTCATACAAGGTATGTCGAATAACATACAGGCCCCAAAAGGCAATGACAAAAGTCAGAGTGTTGATAAGGGAAATAGTTTGAATACTCATAACATTGATAAGGAATGCACCAGCTAGATTGGCGACAATGCGGACAACCCTCATCAGAGACTGCCTGAACCCCATGGCATCATGCAGGTCGTCCTTAATTACACTGATGTAGAGGGCGTTCATCATGTAGGCAGACAGGTAGCTCAAGGTGTCAGAGATAAGGTTGATGATGACAATCATAATGACTGAAACTAATGAAAAGGGCGACAAGACGAGAAATACTGTCAAAATAGCGTAGAGCAGGATTTTGATTTTGGCAATCCAGAGTGCGTGTTTGACTCTATTTTCTTGAAAATCTCCTAGAATTCCGAGAAAGAGTTGCGATAGTAGGGGAACCACCTCTGAAATGGAAATCAGTAAAATCGCTAGCGGAGCGAAATTGTACTGAGCCACATAATTGATAATGGCGAGGTAGAAAATACTGTCGCCGAATGATGAAAAACAGCTGTTTAGCAGCAACTGTCTATATATGTTGTTTGTCCAAAATAATTTCATACTTTTCTCCTTATTTCTGCACATCGAATGGGAATTTATTATTTAATAGACACCAATATACCCCCATGCTTCAAACAAATCTGCTTTACTCCTATCTCCTTGAAACATCAGTAAATCGTGATCATCTCGTTCAGAACATGCTAAAATTACCTGTTGGATTTTTTTCATCAGTAATTTGTTTTGATTGTAGACAGTGGTTTGTAGTAAGCTAGTTATTCCGTGGCAATATCCTGTCATCATTTTTAGATGATGGTTAAAAACAAATTATTGATATTTACTAATAATATCTTTGTTTCCGTCACAATCGTACATACAAAGATATAAGATTATTCCGGAAATTCCTTTGCACCAAGAAAGTTGTAAATTTCCTAAATTTTTAGTATTAGAAGTAACTTTTTCTAATAATTTTTTTAATTCAGTATGGAATGTATGGAGATCATTATAGAACATAGAAGGTTCTAAGACTTTAGAATAGGCAAATAAAGCCTATGCAATTCCACAATATCCATGAGCAAAGCTATAGTCTAAAATGCTTTCTTTGGCTGTATCTCTTTGTAGGAAATAATGCTCAATTTCCCCTATACTATTGTGGATGAAAATTTTAAGAGTATTGTCATTGGTAAATTGATAGTATTTTATTAATGACAATAGGACACCAGATTTTCTCAATGCAAAGTCTATTTCCTCTAGAGTATCATAATTCTCTATTAATTTCTTAGCGGTGACGTTTGCTAATTGTAGATAGTATTGATTTTTACTGATAGAAAATAAATGTAGGAGTAACCATAGATAGCCTGAATCACCAAATAGCAGCGAGTATTGATATTCATATGTGTGTGTCGTTCTAATTGTCACTGCTTTCTTGATGATAAAGAGTATTTTAGAATCCAGTTCTGGGGGGGCAATTTATTTAGAGGAAACAGTAGTCCAGCTATTCCGTGTTGGAATGATAAATTACTTACGAAATTTCCAAATTCTGTTGAAGAAGTGATCCTTCCTTCAGAATTTACAGTTTTATCTAGTAAAAATCGTAGAACACTATTACATTCCGTTTTGTAATCATATTTATGTTCCTCTATTTTTTTAATTTTGACTAAATTATTTGTTTGACTTAAATTTAGTAGGTATTGTAACCAAAATAGTTGCTCATCTGTGAGCTGACCTTGAGTATGTGATAGTTCTAGTAATTGAATAGGATCCTTTAGTTAGATTCGATCAATCCATAACATAACAACATTTTTAGGACAACTTGTCAAATATTAGTATATATTTTTACATCTTGAATTGTCAAATTAAGTGCATAACTTTCCCGTAGCATATGTACTGACCCCCAAAAGTTAGACAATTAATTTATCCAAAGGATTTAGTTCTGTACTGCACAGGACTAAGTCCTTTTAGTTTTACCTTAATTCGTTTATTGTTGTAGTAATCAATATAGTCTACAATAGCTTGTTCCAATTGCTTAAGCGACTGAAACGACTTCTCATAACCGTAAAACATTTCCGATTTTAAAATGCCAAAGAAAGATTCCATCATACCGTTGTCTTGGCTGTTTCCCTTGCGTAACATGGATGCTTGAGTTCCCTTACTCTCTAGGAACCGATGATAAGAATCGTGTTGGTATTGCCAGCCTTGGTCACTATGGAGAATCGTATTCTCATAGTGCTTCTCTGTGAATGCCTGTTCCAACATTGTTTTTACTTGTTCTAAGTTGGGTGAAGTTGAAAGATTATAGGCGATAATTTCACTATTAAAGCCATCTAAAACTGGTGATAAGTAAAGCTTTTGAGTACTTGCTGGAATGGCAAATTCTGTCACATCTGTGTAGCACTTTTCCATTGTTTTAGAGCCTTCAAATTGACGTTGAATGAGATTCTCTGCTTTCTTACCAACGTCTCCTTTATGAGAAGAATATTTTCGTTTCTGTCGCATTTTAGCTTGTAAATTGAGTACTTTCATCAAGCCTTGAACTCTTTTATGATTTACTAGATAACCACGATTTCTTAGTTCTAAATAAATCCGACGATAACCATAATTTCCCTTGTGTTCGATAAAGATGGATTGAATTTCAGCTTTAAGCTCTTGGTCCTTATCTGGTTTATCTAGCTGTTTCAAGTGATAGTAGTAGGTCGAACGAGCTAGTTTAATGGCTTTTAAAAGAAGATCTAACGAAAACTCAGTCATTAATTCTTGAACAATTTCTGTCTTTCTTCTTTCTCTTTTTCCTCCTTCAATCGGAGTTCTCTTAACTTTTTTAGGATGGCATTCTCCGCTCTCAGGTACTCATTTTCTGCTTGAAGACGTTCTAATTCTGTCCTCTCTTCAGGTCTCTTTTTTGGCTTACGTCCCATTTTAGGTACTCTCCCTCTTGTTTTCTCAACAATAGTATACCCGTTTTTCTTGTATTGTGCTAGCCAATTAAGAAGTATCGTACGACTTGGGAGGCCGTATTCAAGAGAAACTCTATCTTTAGTCCAGCCTTCATGTATGACTTTATCAATCATTTCTTGTTTTAAATCAGGAGAATAGTAACGATTTTTTCCTTTTTTGACGAACTCTATTCCGTAACGATCAATCAATTTAATCATATACCTAAGATTAGAATTATTTATCCCAAATTTATTTGAAAGCTTCTCTAAGCTATATCCTTGTTTTCTAAGTTCATAGATCTGAACTTTATCATCATAAGTTAATTTCATAATAAAAACACCCCAAAAGTTAGATTTTTTCTGTCTAACTTTTGGGGTGCAGTTCACCTAATATTATGCGTTTTTTCCTATTTTAAAGACTTTTATCCACCTATTATACAAAGTTAAATATCCATCACAGTTTACCATTAGCCTTCATTACTTAACCCATTCGCCATTATAGTTTAAGTAGTAACCACCTACTGTGGTATTAACAGCTAAAGCACCTGAACCATAGGCATAGTACCATTTACCATTGACTTGGAACCAGCCTGTCTTCATATCTCCATTACTTGCATTTAGGTAGTACCAAGTTGAACCATCTTTCACCCAACCAGTAGACATTGCACCTGATGAACGAAGGTAGTACCAACTGTTACCAACATAAGCCCAACCTGTCTTCATATCACCATTTTGAGCATCTAGATAATACCAAGTTGAACCATCTTTCACCCAACCAGTTGCCATAGCACCTGATGAACGGAGATAGTACCAGTTATTACCTAGATATTGCCATCCTGTTTGCATTGCAGCAGTTGTTGGATCAAGGTAGTACCAAGCTGAACCATCATTTATCCAACCTGCACGTCTTTCACCACCAATATAGTTTTCTCCATTAATTTCTGTTTTAGCTAGATAATACCAGTTAGACTGATCATAAAGCCAACCTGTCTCTAAAGAATGATTCTGATTAAAGTAATAGTTCGTGTAATAACGCTTCTCTTCTTTATCTTCTGAATCTTCACGTTTTTCCCCGTACTCTTTTCCAACACTGTCTTTTGTTTTAATCTCTAATGCTTTCCAGCCAACAAATTCTTGTAGTACCCCATCTTGTCCAAAATAGTACCACTTGTGTTGAAGGCCGATTTCATTAACTGGTTGGTTATCTAATAAATCATCACGATAACCTGTTCCAGGAATTTCTAAGTATTGCCATCCAACTACCATTTCTCCTTTATCACCAAAATAGTAAGTTTTTCCGTCTATTTTATGCCAATAGATTGCTTTATGAGCATCTTTTACATAATATTTTCTATTATCCTTATCAACAAATTGGCCACCTGTGGTATCCGCAAAAACAGTATTTGTAGCTAGCAAACCAAAGAAAAATGCTGTCAGTCCAACTTGCATAGTTTTTTTCAAAAGTTTCATTTATATGTCCTCCAATATTAAATCCACTCACCAGATGAAGCAAAATTATAAACTTTACCATCGATAGTTTGGCTACCTGTTACCATAGCTCCACTTGAGTTAAGATAATACCAGTTTCCTCCTACTTTTATCCAACCTGTTTTCATGTCTCCATTAGTAGGATCTAGATAGTACCATGTTGAACCATCTTTATACCAACCAGTCTTCATATCACCATTTTTATTATCTAAGTAATACCATCTGCCTCGTACATTTTTCCAACCTGTTGCCATTGAACCAGAGGTTCCCAAATAATACCATTTTCCATTTACTTTTTGCCAATCTGTAAGCATCTTACCAGAAGCATCTAGATAGTACCAAGTATCATCTATTTTCTGCCAACCCGTTTGTTTATCATGTTGTTTATAATAGTACCAACTGCCACTTAATTTTTTCCATCCTTCAAGAGAATATCCTTTAAGTACTGAATAAATAAATGATAAATTCTGTTCATTTAATTTTACTGCGCTATTAACTTGGTTAGCTTCATCTCCCAAAGTATGTACTCCGACTACACGGTGACTAGCATCATAAACAGCAGATCCACTTGATCCCCCCAAAGTATCAACTTGATAATTCAAAAAAGTACCATCATCACTTAAAACTTGTTTTTTATCTGTATACATTTGATGAATTCCAAAATCATATGATGGATATCCTGTAATCGTCACTGGTGTTCCAGCCAAATTTTTCTGACTATTTGGAAGCCCCAGTGTTCCCAATTTTGCGCCAACAGGCTCTTCTAGAATTAATAGAGCCAAGTCATATTTCGATGCATCTCTAGAATTTAAAGTTCTAAATTCTTTCAAATAACGAACTTCCTTAACCTTGATCTTTCCAAATGGTTCCTGATCTGGACTAGCTGCTGGAAGTACATAAATAGCATCCGCTTCTTTTCCATATTTATGACTGTAGAAGTTATGAGCTGCTGTAATTAAAACATTATCTTTAATAAAATTCGCGCTTCCTCTTCCTTCTATATTCGTTCCATTGGCTACACCATTGTACTCAGACAAAACCATAGCTGAAGTTGAATACGGATATTGTAGAGTATTATCAATTTTAACCAAATCATCATTACCGATAATTACTTCTGATTGATTTTGGTAATATGAACCATATGTTGGCGAAATCTCAGGAAGTGAAAAATTATTAGTTTCTGGACTTTCCTGTAATGTTTCACTCACCTCATATTCTTCACCTGTACTAGAAATAACAGTCAAAGCAGATACTGTCGACAACTGGCTAGCCAATAAAGTACTCGCAATAATTGAAATACCCAATTTTTTATAAAACGTTTTCTTCATTATTTTTATCCTCCTAATGTGATTATAGCATACTATTCTAAATTTCTCAATCTACTATAGAATCAAGAAATCTACCACCTTCTGTAAATACCCTCCATTATCACATAAACAGGTAAACTTTTCAATTAATGACTGCGCTTTTCAATCACGATAGAGGTACTTGCTTGCTTCTTTGATACTAAGTTCAGCCATTCTTTCCTTGTTTTTCTCAATAAAGCATGTTACCCAAGTTGGATTCGTTTTGGAGTAGTCTCGCAGAGTCCAGCCAATGGCTTTATTGGTAAAAAATTCTGTTTGGTTCAAGTTATGAAGGAGAATCTTTTCCATTAATTGAGTATTGGTCTTCTCTTTTCTTAATAACTGGTGGTCAATAGCGACGCGTCTCAACCAGATATTGTCTGACAGGCTCCATTGGAGGATTATTTTTTCCAGTTCCTGCTTCTCATACACCAAACTCCCTACTACTCGATCTAGGATATCCACCGTATCCCACCAAGACTTGGTAACAACCAACTGCTCTAGCTTAGGCAAATCGCTGTCCTTTAAATAAGACTGCATTGCTTTCAAATAGTTAGCAGCCACATACTGGTATTCTCTAGATTCTTTTTCCCAGCAAGTATCTGCAAAATCCCAATCGATAATCTTTGTTTTTTCGCTTCTGGAAAATATTTTTATAGAGTTTATTTCTTTCAGGCACCGCAATACCTAGAAAAGAAAATTGATGGCGCATATGGGCTTCCATGGGTCTTGCTTTTTAGAGTCTTTTGCTGCTTCTAGCTCCTCAAGTAAATCTGCTAAACTCATCTAAAACTCTTCATGCCCCACCAAATGGTGCTGAAAGGCATAGACAGCCGCCTGGGTGCGATCGCTGACTTCAAGTTTGGCAAGGATATTGGACACATGGGTCTTGACCGTCTTGAGAGAGATAAAAAGTTCATCAGCGATACGCTGATTTTCGTAGCCCTTGGCGATGAGTTGGAGAACATCTCGCTCACGCGCAGTCAGGTCCTCATGTAGTTCTATGTGATTGCGGTGGTATTCGACTTTTTTGCTGACCTCTTGCTCAATGGCCAACTCCCCAGCAGCCACCTTACGGACAGCATGGAGCAGTTCGTCGGCACTAGAAGTCTTGAGCATATAGCCACGAGCACCTGCATCTAAGACAGGCATGATTTTTTCATTGTCCAAGTAAGAAGTCACAATTAAAATCTTGGCTTCAGGCCATTCTTTAAGGATGGCCAAGGTCGCGTCAATTCCATTCATCTCAGGCATGACAATATCCATGACAATGACATTCGGACGCAATTTCAAGGCCAAGTCAATACCTTGAGACCCGTTTGCCGCCTCGCCCACAACTTCTACATCATCTTGGAGATCAAAGTAGCTTTTCAAGCCCAATCGGACCATTTCATGGTCATCTACTAGTAAAATTTTCATCTTTACTCCTTTATCATTCCTTATCTAACAGGGGAATACGGATATCAACTGCCAGTCCTTGCTTGGGAGCTGTCAAGAGTTGAACTGTTCCAGCCATATCTTCAACCCTCTCTTTGATATTTCGCAGTCCATAACTCAAGTCGTCTAAGTTCCCTAACTGGAAACCAATCCCATTGTCCACCACCTTCAGCTGCAATTCAAAGTCTGTCTGATAGAGATAGACATCCAAACAAGAGGCCTGGGCATGGCGGAGGGTATTGCTGATCAACTCCTGCAAAATGCGGAAGATATGCTCCTCAATCTTCTTGGGCAATTTCGTCATATTCTGCTTGAGACTAACCTTGAGATCACTCTTGTCCTCAAGCTCTTTTAGGAGAATTTGAATCCCTTCTATCAAGCTCTTCTGCTCCAGTTCAATTGGTCGCAAGTGCAGGAGCAAGACTCTCAAGTCCTTCTGGGCAGTTTCTACAATAGCTGTGACACTCTGCAACTGGATCTGCATCTTTTCTCTATCCAATTTCAAAGCCTGCTGACTGACGCCTGATAAAATCATGTGAGCCGCAAACAACTCCTGACTGACTGTATCGTGCAAATCCCGAGCAATCCGCTTTCGTTCCTTCTCGATGATTTCCTCTTCCTGAGCAAGGCTGTGATTTTCAGCCTTTTGAAGCGCTTCTGTCAAGAGGTTAAGTTTGCCAGATAAGGACTTAAAACTAGCATCCAAATCTGGATCTACAACCTGAACCACTTCTTTCCCTGCCAACAAACGCTTGAGATTAGCCTGCATTTTTCTTAGAGAAAGCTCTTCCACACCTCTCCAAAACAGGGATAAGAGAAAGGTCATGGACATGCTGAATACCAACAATAAAAAGATAAATTTTTCTGTTTTTTCGACATCGTGCAAGAAAATAGACCAGTCAAAGTCAAGGATTTCCAGCAAGCTGTGGGAGAAAAAAAAGACAAAGAGGACAGAGGTGATGGCAATGATTACATAAGCTTGTTTTTTCATCCTCTGACCACCTCCACATCCCCAATCATAGTGGTCAAGAAAATCTTGACACTCTTGTTACTCTTGAGATAGTCTTTCGTTTCTTGATGATAGTGTTCATTGCGGAGGGCTCGCTTGGGCTGATTGAAAAAAGTCAAATCCCCATAGAGACAATTAACGCTGAGACTGACTTCCACATCTACAGGTACGATGATTTTGGTCGTGCCTATCATCTTTCTGAGGATAATGACATTGTCATGATTGGTTAGGATAACCCTCTCCAGATGAATAGTGTCCCTACCCATGAGACGAAAGAGATTGATATCATCAAACTGGCAAGTCTGGTAGCTTGAAAAATGATGAAGATTTCCAAACCAACGATTTTTCTCCTTCTTAACCGTTACCACCTCTTCAAAAATCAAATTGGTCTGCTCTTTTTCCTGGTTCATCATCGGATAAAGAAGAAAGAGGCTGTAGATGACCGCAACAAAAATAGCTAGAATCACAAAAGGATTGAGCATGACGATGAAAAAGAAGAGAATGCTTGCCACCACTAAAAGAAGATTATTGCCCTCTTTACCAGTGTAATAGCGAATCAAAAGCAAAAAGAGGAATAAAATCAGCAGAAAACGTGAAAAATGCTCTGAAACCATCAAAATCAGAGCTCCCGTCAAAAGACAGGCTTCGATAAATAAAAAGATTTTAAATTTTCTCATAGGTTGATCCTCTCCTTTCTATTTTATCACACTTCAAAAAAGTCACCTCAGTCTGAGGATGGAAAAAAGGCGGTGGTCACGCCTTTTTCATCTGATCCTTTGCTTCTTTTAATTTTCCATAAAGAAGATAGTCTACTTTTTGCAAATCTGCTATGGTGGCACAATTAAGAGCACACATAATCAAACGCAGATCGTCTTTCCAGCCTTGAACAATACCAATCACTTCTTCAACTGAATAGGTTTCAACCAATTCCAGAACTGTTCGTGACAGTCCTACAGCTTTGGCACCAAAGACCAAACACTTAATCATATCCAGCGGATTCCGAACGCCTCCACTAACCAAGAGTTCGACCTTGTCTTTCCATTCTTGGGCGTTGAGTAGGGCCTGCACGGTAGACTGTCCCCATTGATTGAGGTAATCACGCTGGCCACTGCGACGGTTTTCGATATAGGCAAAGCTGGTGCCACCACGACCTGATAAATCCACTGTACGAACACCCAGTTCATAGGCTCTCTCGATGGTCTTAGCATCCATTCCAAAGCCCACTTCCTTGAGAACAATAGGAACAGGAATTTGCTGGCTATAGTCTGCCAGATGCGATTGCCAGCTTCTGAACTTCCTTTCTCCCTCAGGCATAAGCAATTCCTGCATGACATTGACATGCACTTGCAGGAGAAGAGGATGCATCTCTTCTACAGTCTGAAGGCCTAACTCGACAGGCTTGTCCAATCCAATATTGGTTCCAAGGAGGAGATTGGGATGACTAGACTTGACAGAAAAAGAGTCATCTGCTGGATCTTTGAGTGCTGCGCTATAAGAACCCGTTACAAATAAAATACCACAGGCTTCTGCCACTTGAGCCAACTTTTGATTGATTTCTTTACCTTTTTCACTCCCACCTGTCATGGCATTGATATAAAAAGGAAAATCCCACTTTCGACCAGCAAACTCTGTCGACAGATCGATTTCATCCAGATTGTAAAGAGGCAAGGAAGAATGAAGCAGCTCCACCTCATCAAAGCTATTATAGGAACTTTTCTGCTCAAGGGCATAGCGGATGTGCTCATCCTTACGATTTGTCGTCATGTCCTATCCTTTCTTGGTATAAGAGCTCAATCCCCAGATCGACCCAACGGTTTTTTAGGGTTTCAGTTGATTGCTCATCAAAACTCAAGGCAATACCACAATCACCACCACCAGCGCCACTGCTTTTGGCAACGGCTTGCAAATCTTGACTGGCTTCTTTCAGCTGTCTAAGCGAAGGCGTATAAATATCTGCGCTCAAGCCTTCTAAGAGATTGCTGGCTGTTTCCACCTGCTCAATAACTTTTTCGGATTTCCCCTGCTCCAAGGCTTCTACCAGAGAAGTCACTGTTTCTTTTGAGGAACTTAAAAAATTCTGATTGATATTTTGCTTGATTTGTTGAACCATATCACTAGATACAGCCACTTCCTTGGTCCATCCCACTAGGAAATCACATTCTAAAGTTGGTTTCACTTGTGAAATTGAAAAGTCCCAATCACGCTCTAAAACAGTCGCCAAATTTTCTTCTTTCAACCAAGCTGCTACCTGCTGGCGATCAAATGACTGGTAAAGAACCAAATCCTCTGCCACAATACAGGCAAGGTCCCCCATAGACCCATTGTCTCCGCGCTTGAGCAAGACAGCGCTAGCCAGCTTGAACAAGAGCTCCTGATCAACCGAAAGCTTATACAGAGCTAGCAGAGCCTTGATGACCAAAACAACGACGCTACCGCTAGAACCTAGACCAAACTTTTTCCCTTCCCGTTCCATTTTTCCTCGAATTTCTAGAGAAAAATGTCTTAAAGTTTGACCTCGATAAGTCAGGAAATCTTCCACTAAAGCAATCGTTTCTTGAATCAAGCTGTAGTCAGAATTTGGCGCCAAATCTACTGCGAAATCAAACAGATCTGAATAAATACGGTAGCTGTCAGAAAAAGCAATATCGCCCTTCATATAGATGGGAATGGCCTTTATCAAGGCCAACTGTCCGGGCTCTAAAATAGCATATTCACCTGCCCAATAGAGCTTTCCACAAGTTTTAACAGCAATCATCTTAACTCAAATCCGTTGTTTTTGACACAATCAAGCGGTAACGTTGACCGAAGATTTTTGATAAATGCTCCAAGTCTTTCTCTTGACAAAGAACTTTGACATTAGGACCGGCATCCATAGTAAAGTAGCAGGCCTCTCCTTGCTCGCGAAGTTGACGAACAAAGTCCATCGCTTCATAAGATGAATCGGTCAGATAAGAAAAGGCTGGTGATGCTGTTTTTGTCGTAGCGTGCATAGCAAGAGCATTTTTCTCCGTTAATTCTCCAATCTTGGCAAAGTCATTTTCCTTGAGATAAATCAGCATATCCTGATAGTCCTTCTCAGACTGACGAACCCAGTCGTCAAAAGTCGTCGAAGTCTCCACACAAAGTTTCATCCCGTCACGGCTAGAGATTGGTTTTTTCTTGTCCTCTAGCACCAACATGATCATAGCTAGTTTCAAGTTTGTCTCTACGGGGTAAATTCCCCCACTATCCTTGTCCCAGGCACCTAGTGGTCCATAAAAACTCCGAGAAGAAGAACCTGAGGCAAACTTAGCCTCCTGTGCCAACTGACTCCGAGACAAACCAAGCTGGAAATAAGCATTACAAGCCTTGACCAGGGCGGACAAACCACTAGAACTTGAGGACAGGCCCGCTGCCGTAGGCATATTATTTTGAGTATCGATACGGACAAAGCCCTCACCAGCTGGACGATAACGGTCAATAATCTTACTCATCTTGGCATGCTCGACCTCATTTTGTAGCTGACCATTGATGTAAAATTCGTCAGCTGTTACATTGGCTGGTAAAGGCGACAAGGTCGTCTCTGTATACATATTTTCCAAAGTTAGAGAAATACTGCTAGTAGCAGGCACTATCTCTTTTTCTTTTTTCTTTCCCCAATATTTGATAATAGCAATATTTGCGTAGGAACGTACTGTTACAGGCTCTCTATCCATGTCTGAACAGCTCCTTTCTCTTCTAATCTTTCTGCTAATTCTTGTGCGTGTGTCAAATTATCTGCCAAGGCTATAATACAGCCTCCTAGCCCACCACCGCTCATCTTGGCACCCAGAGCACCATGGCTAAGAGCCGTTTCAACCAGATGGTCTGCCTCAGGGCTACTGACCCCAATTTCTTTTAAATGTAAATGCGCTTGACTGAGGATTTGTCCCAGTTCTTCAGCATCTTTTTGTGAAATCGCATCCTCTGCCTGCTGGGTCAATTCTCCCAAGGCATGCAAAAATGGTAGGGCATCCTTGCCCTTATTTTGAACCACTTGGATGGCTTCACGAGTATGACCATAAACACCCGTATCGGCAATCACCAAATAGGCGGATAAATCCATCTCAAGTTCTGTAAATCCTACGTTCTTGATAAAGCGAATAGGTTGGTCACTGAGACAGGTCTTAGCATCCAAACCACTAGGATTCATATGGGCAATCATTTCAGCTCGATTGACCAAGATTTCTAGTACATCATGAGGCAGATCGGCCTGATAGTAGTCAAATACCGCACGAATGGCCGCTATGCTGATAGCCGCTGACGAACCCATCCCCCGTTTCTCAGGGATAGCCGAGTCAATCTCACAACGAATGCAGGCTTCTGTGATATCCAAATACTCCAGTGAGGCATAAACCGCCATGGACAAGGTATCCTCCTCATAAAGGCGCCAAGGACTCTCTGCAGGAACTACCTTACAGGTCACCTCCACCTCCAAAAGAGGCAGGGAAATGGCAGGATAACCGTAAACGACCGCATGTTCCCCTATTAAAATTATCTTACTATGTGCCTGACCGACACCAACTTTTTTTGTCATTTTTTCCTTTTACTAGACGAAAAAACGTCTTATTTTTCATACAAGTATTAATTCTTTCCTATCTATTTTATTATATTTTCACAAAAAAAGCGATTGTTTCCATTCACAATCGCTTCTTTCATTATTGAACCCATTCGCCATTATAGTTGACAGAATAGCCATTTACAGTCGTATTCACTGCCAAGGCACCTGAGCTATAAGCGCGTAGTACCATCTGCCATTGACCTGGAACCAACCTGTCGTCATAGAACGACGAAAGAAACTCCATACCGTTAAGTAAAGAGGAAAGTCGTGAGGGAGCATGCGCCATTGACAACCTGTTTTAGTGACGTACAAAGTCTCATTAACAAGTACTCGTTTCGGCCATTTATAGGTGCGGTGTTTGGAGAAATAGGGTTCAATCTCCCAAGAGGCATAGGGGT
>NZ_VMNC01000019.1:0-4863 GCF_013277505.1 Streptococcus sp. k-378
TACGGCAAGACGACGTTGACGTGGTTTGAAGAGATTTTCAAAGAGTATTATGGTTCACACCATGGGGTGTTTTTTTATGATTTTAAGCAAAATTCACACTTAATTGAAAGTTATTTAAATTAGATGAAAATTTATTTTTTGAAAAAGTGGGAAAACATTGATTCTAAGCGAATTTTGAATCATATTCGAATGGGAGTTTTTAAAATCATGTTTCAGTGGTAAAAGTACCAAACTGGATTCTCCATAGTAAAATGATATCTCCTGCTAGTGAATCATCTGCTAATAAGTTCATATTTCGCTTGGGAACGGGCTTGGGACTTAGGAGCCAAGTATCCAAATCTCGTTCAGGCGATATGAAGGGTTTGACTTGGTGTTCTTTATAAAATTTTTCTAAAATAGTATTCACGGATAGCATCTTTCAAACATTTATTTCCTATTCTAACAAATTTCTAAATACTTGAAGAAATTTATAGTCTGTCAAGTTTTTTTCTTGACACATGCCAGAAATCTGCTATAATAGAACATGTGCTAAATAGCTCAGCTATTTCACCGAAATAAAAAATTAAAGAAATGAGACTTTAAAAATGGCAGTTAAAATCCGTTTGACTCGTATGGGTTCTAAGAAAAAACCTTTCTACCGTATCAACGTAGCAGATTCACGTTCACCACGTGACGGACGTTTCATCGAAACAGTTGGAACTTACAACCCACTTGTTGCTGAAAACCAAGTAACTTTGAAAGAAGACCGCGTTCTTGCATGGTTGGCTGATGGAGCTCAACCTTCAGATACAGTTCGCAACATCCTTTCAAAAGAAGGTGTATTGAAGAAATTCCACGATTCTAAATTCTCAAAATAAGTTTAAAGTAGGTTGACAGATGGATACGATTGAAAATCTCATTATTGCGATTGTGAAACCCTTGATTTCACAACCAGATGCCTTAACTATCAAGATTGAAGATACACCAGAGTTTTTGGAATATCATTTGAATCTTGATCAAAGCGATGTGGGTCGTGTAATCGGTCGTAAGGGTCGCACTATTTCTGCGATAAGAACGATTGTCTACTCTGTCCCAACTGAAGACAAAAAAGTAAGAATCGTTATTGACGAAAAATAAGAAGAGCGGGACAAATGTCTCGCTTTTTTGCGAGGAATAGAAGATGAAATATTTAACGTTTAGACAATTACAAGACTAGTTATACTCAATGAAAATCAAAGAGCAAACTAGGAAGCTAGCCGCAGGCTGTACTGGAGTATGGCAAGGTGAAGCTGACGTAGTTTGAAGAGATTTTCGAAGAGTATTACTCGAACATTACCAGTAGTCTCGAACTGAGGAAGGTCTTTTTATCAAGCTAGTGGAGGAAGTCGGAGAAGTAGCCGAGGTTTTGAATAGGCGCTCTGGTCGAAAAGAAGGGATAGGATTCGAACGAGGAACTTGCCAGAGAACTGACTGATATCATTCACTACACCGTTGCAATCGTCGCCATCAACCATATTGACCTTACCAAGACTATCTTTGAGAAAGATAAGACTGCAGCCATTAAGTACTAACATGAACGTGATTTGGAAGGATTTTTGAAGGTGAAGGAGAATTGATGTCCTCTTCCTCCAACTTGAGAAAATCCTTGAAACATGATAAAATAAAGGATAAGGACTTTTAATAATTCATTATATAGAATGAGTGGATTTCTTTATGAAGAGGTTTGAAGTATCTACAGAAATTGGTAGTCTCTCTGTTACTTATCAAAAGCAAAAGAAAGTGCTAATTTGTCTAAACGGAGCAGGTTTGCTACCAAGTTATGAAAATTTTTCACTTATACTCGAAAAACTTCCTCCTACAATTGGTTATTTGACAATTGATTTTCCAAACACAGGTAGAAGTCCGATTCATGACCAAGCTGGAAAAAATCTGGATAATCTTGTAGATGCAGTTTATGAAGTACTTGAAGAATTGGCGATTTTTGGCTATATACTTTGTGTACATAGTTTGAGTGGAATTTTAGCTTGCAAATTGCTCAAGAAACCAATTAAGTGTCAGGCTTTAGTAGCAATTGAACCGACAACTAAAAACGTCATGTTTGCTGATTTTTCAGAAAATCCTTATCCAGAAATGGAAGAGCAGATGAGGCTGATTGATGAGTGTGGTCCTGAACTTTATTTTAAGAACTTAACTCAAGCAACATTTAGTCCTGAAACGAATAAAGAAATCTGGGAAATAATGCAAGAAAAAGGTTCAGAGTTGGAAAATCAAGATCCAGGATTTCAGATATCTGGAGAGATTACTGAGGAAGATTTTGAGGATGTATCAATATCAGATTGTATCCCTGTATTTGTTTTTTGTCAGCCTTACAGAGAAAAAGAGTACAGAGAATCAGAATATTGGACTTCCAATGCTAGACTCATTTTAGGAGGGAATCACCATTATTTACAGTGGTCTGAATCCGAAAAAATTGCGACTATTATTCGAGAATTGTCAGAATAAGATGGAAAGAAGGAGACTACAGGAGACAAGATGAACTACTTTAATGTTGGGAAAATCGTCAATACGCAGGGGTTGCAGGGTGAGATGCGAGTATTGTCTGTGACGGATTTTGCAGAAGAACGGTTTAAAAAAGGATCTGAGCTGGCCTTGTTTGATGAAAAAGATCAGTTTGTCCAAACAGTGATTATCGCTAGTCACCGTAAACAGAAGAACTTTGACATTATTAAATTCAAAGATATGTACCATATCAACGCTATCGAAAAGTATAAGGGATACAGTCTCAAGGTTGCTGAGGAAGATTTGAATGACCTAGACGATGGTGAATTCTACTATCACGAGATTATCGGTTTGGAAGTCTATGAGGGTGATAACTTGATTGGAACCATCAAGGAAATCCTGCAACCAGGTGCTAACGATGTCTGGGTGGTCAAGCGAAAAGGCAAGCGTGACTTGCTCTTGCCTTATATCCCACCAGTGGTTCTCAATGTTGATATTCCAAATAAACGGGTCAACGTGGAAATCTTAGAAGGGTTAGACGATGAAGATTGATATTTTAACCCTCTTTCCAGAGATGTTTTCTCCACTGGAGCACTCAATCGTTGGAAAGGCTCGAGAAAAAGGGCTCTTGGATATCCAGTATCATAATTTTCGAGAAAAGGCTGAAAAGGCCCGTCACGTCGATGATGAACCATATGGAGGCGGTCAGGGGATGCTGCTCCGAGCCCAACCTATTTTTGATGCTTTTGATACTATTGAAAAAAAGAATCCGCGCGTGATTCTCCTTGATCCAGCTGGAAAGCAGTTTGATCAAGCCTATGCAGAGGATTTGGCTCAAGAGGAAGAGTTAATCTTTATCTGTGGGCACTACGAGGGTTATGATGAGCGCATTAAGATTTTGGTGACAGATGAGATCTCCCTGGGAGACTATGTCTTGACTGGAGGAGAATTGGCGGCCATGACTATGATTGATGCTACGGTACGCCTGATTCCAGAAGTGATTGGCAAGGAGTCTAGCCACCAAGATGATAGTTTTTCTTCTGGCCTTCTCGAATACCCTCAATACACACGTCCCTATGATTATCGAGGAATGGTTGTGCCAGATGTATTGATGAGTGGTCACCATGAAAAGATTCGTCAGTGGCGCCTGTATGAGAGTTTAAAGAAAACCTATGAACGCAGACCAGATTTGCTTGAACATTATCAAATGACAGCAGAAGAAGAAAAAATGCTGGCAGAAATCAAAGAAAACACAGAATAAAGGAGAAACCTATGCAAGTAATCAAACGTAATGGTGAAATTGCTGAATTTAATCCAGACAAGATTTACCAAGCCATCTTAAAGGCAGCCCAGACTGTCTATGTATTGACAGATGACTTGCGTCAAAATCTTGCTCAAGTCACTAAGAAAGTGGTTTTGGATTTGGAAGAGGCCAAGGTGGAACGTGCTACCATTAGCATGATTCAGTCTATGGTTGAACATCGTCTACTGGGTGCAGGTTACATTACCATTGCAGAACACTACATTTCCTATCGTCTACAACGTGACTTGGAAAGAAGTGGTTATGGAGATCATATCGCGGTTCATTTACATTTTGAACAAATTCGCTAAGAAAAAAGAGTGGGATGAAGCAACTACATCTCACTCTTTCTTAAATCTATTTTTTTGGGCTGTTTGGACAGTTGAAGGGACAAATCGCAGGCGTTGAATATCGCTTATGCGGATAATACGGCTTACATTTTTAGCAAAATTTTTAACTATAATTTGCTGTCCTTGCTGATTGTATTTGATGATGTCACCTGTAAAGCTTGTCTCAGACAAGATAAGGTGAACAGCAGTTTGTTTCTGGATAGCCTCTTCAATAGTGGCTGTAAGGGAGTTGCTTTCAGTCTGGTCAGGTTGGTCATGTCCATTTAAAAAGTCATGTATTTTACCTAGAACTTGCTGGAATTTATGTCTCATATTGGCCTCCCTTCTTTTATATCAATATTATATAAAATTTTCCTAAAATCTACAAGATTTTACGAATAATCAGATGAAAGCTAAAAAAGGAGAAGAAAATGGCAGAATTTACATTTGAAATCGAAGAGCACTTGTTGACTCTTTCTGAAAACGAAAAAGGTTGGACTAAGGAAATCAACCGTGTGAGCTTTAATGGTGCCCCTGCAAAGTTTGATATTCGTGCTTGGAGTCCAGACCATACGAAGATGGGCAAAGGGATTACTCTCTCCAATGAAGAATTTCAAACGATGGTGGATGCTTTTAAAGGTAACTAATACTCAATGAAAATCAAAGAGCAAACTAGGAAGCTAGCCGCAGGTTGCTCAAAGCACTGCTTTGAGGTTGTAGATAAGACTGACGAAGTCAGCTCAAAACATGTTTTTG
>NZ_VMNC01000002.1:0-4656 GCF_013277505.1 Streptococcus sp. k-378
AGGAATCTTTCGGTTTTTGACGACTCGCTTTTTCCTCTCTAAGTGTCCTTGTTCACGTAAGTTCTTTTCCCACGTGAAGAGAGTTCTGACGCCGACATCAAAAACCTTGGCTGCCTCGACATGGCTGTTCCCCTCTTTGATGTAATCTAATGCTCGCTGTTTAAAATCTGTACTATATGCCATAGCTTTATTATAACATGCTTGTTTGAAACTAATCAACTATAACATTTTCCAAGGTAAATAATTAGAATGGTGTTCTAATACAGACACACCTAATTTACCTTTATTATATTTTATAGACCTACTAAGTAAGTTATAAGCCTCCGTAGCACTTTTAGTGAAAAGCACATTGTAGTTACTGGCACTTAGAAAATTTTTAATTTTTTTCTTAACAGCCTCATATTCATTAGAAAAAATTAAATCATTTTTTGAATTATGTCTCTTAATGTTTATTGGAATTCCTGAATAAACTTCTGTTAATTTATTAACAACAGCTTTTGGCTTGGGAACTGTAGCTGCATTATCAAAATAAATAATATCTGATGTTTGAAAAGAAAATAAATTCCTCAACATATTTCACCACTTTGAAAATCTACTACCATTAAAAATTTCTACTTCCTAAGATTTAAAATTCGATTTATGTAATACATTGTATTGGCACATCTTTTTGGGAAATACAACTGAACCATTTAATACTACTACAGAAACTTCATCACTACTATGGCTTCTGCTGACTTCTCATGATTCCTTGTTACTATGCTTTAGGCGCTCATGAAACCTCACGGAATCAGTCCCAGATTTTTCTTCCTTTATAACAGAGGACGTTAAAAGGTTACAGTGAAAATAGGAAATCGGACGCAGAGTCTTTGGACTCTAGGAAGATTTATCTTTTTCACACAAACCTTAGTCCGAATTCAATTACTTTCATGACTTACAGATATAAGTTACGACTACCTATTTAAACTTTAGAGTTCTTGGCTATCTCATCTGCTAGATAGGCTTTCCTAGCACCTCTCTGTTCCTAGAACCAGGATTTCGCTATTCTTTCCTCTAACGTTTTTTACTCTAACGTCAGGGTCTATCTCCAGACCGTCTTCGTCCGCTACCTCACGATAGTCAGGATTGAGGGGCGCTGTTGGGTTCATCGGTAGCTAGTGCCCACAGAGGACTTGTTCCTCAGATGTAGGCCATGACCCGTCGTACCTAAAAAACTATCCGACCTTAACTTAAGACCAGATAGTTCATCATTTTTATTTTTCAGCTGTAAGGGCAGCCATTGTGATGTAGTTGTATGGTTTGTTGAAGTGTGGCAAGAAGAAGAGGTCTGTCAATGCCAATTTATCAATTGTTACATGCTCTTGGATAGCAAGTGAGAACATGTGAATTCCCATGCTGATTGAAATATCGTGTGAAACCATTTGGGCACCAAGAATTTCACGGCTATCTTTGTCAAAGACAATCTTAATCGCTACTTCATGGTTATCGTGTTTCATGAATTCTGGTTTTTGAAGATCGTTAAATCCTGTCTCAGTCGCATTGTAACCTGCAGCTTTTGCTTTTTCAAGAGTCAAACCAGTTGAAACCATGTGAAGACCATAGATTGAGATACCGTTTGAACCTTGAACACCGATTCCTTCCAATTCATGTCCACAAGCATTGTAGGCACCAACGATACCAGTACGAACTGCGTTTGAAGCAAGGGCGATGTAGCTTGTGTCTTTACGAGCATTATCATAGACAGTCGCACAGTCACCAACTGCAAATACACCTGGAATTGAAGTTTCTTGTTTCTTATCTACAAGGAAAGCACCATTTCGGAAGAGTTCAATCTTACCGTCAGCAAGAGCTGTGTTAGGACGGAAACCAACCGCAAGAACAACCATATCCACATCAAAAGTTTCTTTATCGGTAATCAAGCGTTCAACTTTACCGTCACCTTCGATTGCTTTAACAGTTTGACCAAGAGCCAAGCGGATGTTGTGGTCTTCCAAGTTCTTCGCCATCATTTGTGTAAAGTCTTTGTCATAGTAACCGTTCAAGACAGTATCAACGATATCGACAAGGACAACTTCTTTTCCAAGACGCTCAAAGGCTTCAGCAAGTTCAACACCAATGTAACCACCACCAACAACGGCGATACGGTCAAGGTGTTGGCTCTTGTCAGCAAGTTTATTGATCACTTCTTCAGCGTTTTGGTACAATTTCACGAATTGTACGTTTTCAAGAGTTGCTTTAAATTCGCGGTTTCCTTTAAGAATTTCAACACCTTCTATTGGTGGCAAGATTGGTGTAGAACCTGTAGCGAAAATCAATTTCTCGTATGATTCTTTGTGCTCTTTTCCTTCAACTTCGGCTGTGACTACTTTGTTATCATAGTCGATTGAAAGAACAGGTGAGTTCATGTAAACCTTAGCACCTTTAGCTTCCAATTTTTCTTTATCAGAATAGAACAAGCCTTCAGCACCGTCAATTTGATTACCAATCCAAAGAGCCATTCCACATCCTAGGAAAGAGATGCTAGAGTTTTGGTCAAATACAACAATTTCGTTCTCATTTCCAAAATTATCCAACATAGTATTAATACATGCTGTACCAGCATGGTTAGCACCGACTACAACAATTTTACTCATAAAAAATTTCCTACTTTCATTCTAAATTTACCTTACTAGTATACCATTTATTGTCAGCGTTTACCAGAGGTTTGCTATTACTTTATCATTTTTTATCAAAAACAATTCTCCATTTATCCTAATTTCAAGCCTAATGAATTTTTTTAAGCATATTTCTTGACTTTTTCCAAATTTAATTTATGAAAATTCTAGCTTTATGGTATTATAATAACATGAAAATAAAATACAAGGTCTTCCATTTATATAATTATTTGATATTGCAACTTATTTTCTACAAAAGAAAAAAGTTGCTAGCTTGCCTCTTCGTTCACATTCTGAACTCCTAACGGGAACCACTATCACTATTTCATTAGTTAATGAGTGAGCAGATATCTTACTCCAAAAATCCTTTGATTTGCTCAAAAAGCTTGAATACCATTTCAATGCCAATAGTCAAGAATCTGAGTTGATGGAAATCAATTATCAAGCAGGAATAGCCCCCGTCACTGTTCATCCAGACCTGTTTGAACTGATTTCACTTGGTTTAGAGCATAGCCTAGCACTCTATAGCCAGCTCAACATCAGTATTGATCCCCTAATTCAAACCTGGCGCATTGGTTTTTCAGATGCCAAAGCTGCACAACCTCAAGAAATTGAAGCGGTGCTGTCTCTAATCAATCCTCATGATATCGAGTTAGATTCTTCTACTTCCATTGTATTCTTAAAGCAGAAAGGAATGAAAATCGATTTAGGTTGTTTAGTCAAGGGTTATAGTGCAGATAAAGGGTACCCAATTTCTTAGAAAAGAGGGTATGACTTCTGCCTTGATCAATCTGGGAGGGAGTATCCTGACCATTGGAAAAAATCAGGCAAGAGGGGATAACCCTTGGCAAATCGAGATTCAAGATTCAGCCAATCCGAGGGGAAATCACTTAATGACCATTCCCGTTGTCAATCAATCTGTCGTGACTTCAGGCATTTATGAACGTCACCTGACAGTCGATGGACAAGATTACCATCACATTTTTGACAATAGACTTCCTGCAAAACTAGAATCCTAGTTCATGATTGATAATACCAACAATCAAATTCATTCGTAATCCGAAGCGTTTACGATGATTTCGATAGGTTGTTAAAAATATTTTAAACGTTTTCATAGTGAAATGAAATAAGAACAGGACAAATCGATCAGGACAGTCAAATCGATTTCTAACAATGTTTTAGAAGTAGAGGTGTACTATTCTAGTTTCAATCTACTATACTTTGTCAAAAATACTCTCAACCTTGATTCTCTCCTTAGATAGCGCATGGTTACAGGCTTTCTCTTCAGCTGTTAGCGGCTTGAGTTTGCTGGATTTACGTGGAGTTTGTGCTTGAGGATTTATCTTCATGATTCCTTGATAACCACTGTCAGCCAAGATTTTACCAGCTTGTCCGATATTTCTGCGACTCATTTTGAACAACTTCATATCATGACAATAGTTCACAGTGATCTCCAAAGAAACAATTCTCCCTTGACTTGTGACAATCGCTTGAGTCTTCATAGCGTGGCATTTCTTTTTACCAGAATCATTCGCTAATTGTTTTTTTTAGGGCGATTGATTTTTACTTCCGTCGCATCAATCATTACCGTGTCCTCAGAACTGAGAGGAGGTCTTGAAATCGTAAAACCACTTTGAACAAGAGTTACTTCAACCCATTGATTCCGATGGGTTAAGTTGCTTTCGTGGATACCAAAATCAGCCGCAATTTCTTCATAAGTGCGGTATTCTCGCACATATTGAAGAGTGGCCATAAGAAGGTCTTCTAGGCTTAATTTAGGTTTTTATCCATCTTTTGCGTGTTTAATTTTTAATACGGCTAACATCTCTTCAAAAGTCGTGCGCTGAACACCAACCAGGAGCTTAAATCGTGCATCAGTTAGTTGTTTACTTGCTTCATAATTCATAGAACTATTATACCATATTTTGTTTCGCAGGAAGTCTAATAATAATATTTATCTTTCCTATCGAACACTTTCTATTTCCCAACTCCCGACTTTATCACT
>NZ_VMNC01000020.1:0-4975 GCF_013277505.1 Streptococcus sp. k-378
GTTTTGAGGTTGCAGATAGAACTGACGAAGTCAGTAACCACACCTACGGCAAAGTGAATCTGAAGTAGTTTGAAGAGAGTATAACTTGTCTTTTAGAAAAGGAGCCTATAATGAAAGTCTTTCAGAATGTAAATATCGTGACTTGTGATCAAGATTTCCATGTTTATCTTGATGGAATCTTAGCAGTCAAGGATTCTCAAATCGTCTATGTCGGTCAAGATAAGCCAGCGTTTTTAGAGCAAGCTGAGCAGATTATAGACTATCAGGGAGCTTGGATTATGCCTGGGTTGGTCAATTGCCACACCCATTCTGCTATGACAGGTTTGAGAGGAATTCGGGATGATAGCAATCTCCATGAATGGCTCAATGACTATATCTGGCCAGCAGAAGCTGAGTTTACTCCCGACATGACTACTAAGGCGGTCAAAGAAGCTCTGACAGAGATGCTCCAGTCAGGAACAACAACCTTTAATGATATGTATAATCCCAATGGTGTGAATATTGAGCAGATTTATCAGGCAGTGAAAGATTCCAAGATGCGTTGTTATTTTTCTCCGACTCTCTTTTCTTCAGAGACAGAAACAACTGCTGAGACTATAAGCAGAACTCGATCCATCATAGACGAAATCTTAAAATATAAAAATCCAAATTTCAAGGTTATGGTAGCACCTCATTCTCCCTATAGCTGCAGTAGAGACTTGCTGGAAGCGAGTTTGGAAATGGCAAAAGAGCTTGCTATTCCAATCCATATCCATGTGGCGGAGACCAAGGAAGAATCAGGCATTATCCTGAAACGATACGGCAAACGCCCCCTCGCCTTTCTAGAAGAACTGGGTTACTTAGATCATCCGTCTGTCTTTGCTCATGGGGTCGAATTAAACGAGCGAGAAATTGAACGCTTGGCAACTTCTCAAGTGGCTATTGCTCACAATCCTATCAGTAATCTCAAACTGGCATCAGGAATTGCTCCAATTATCCAGCTCCAAAAAGCAGGAGTAGCAGTCGGAATTGCGACTGACTCGGTCGCTTCCAATAACAATCTTGATATGTTTGAGGAGGGACGGACTGCAGCCCTTCTTCAGAAGATGAAAAGTGGGGATGCCAGCCAATTTCCTATCGAAACAGCGCTCAAGGCACTGACAATCGAAGGGGCTAAGGTCCTAGGAATGGAAAATCAGATAGGAAGTCTAGAAGTCGGCAAGCAGGCAGATTTTCTCGTTATTCAACCACAAGGCAAAATCCATCTCCAACCTCAAGAAAATATGCTCTCTCACCTAGTTTATGCTGTCAAATCCAGTGATGTTGATGATGTCTATATTGCTGGAGAACAGGTTGTTAAGCAAGGTCAAGTTCTGACAGTAGAACTTTAGAAGAAAAATCACGAAAAATTTTAAAAAAAGTTTGTAAAAATCTTGCATTCTTTTTTTGACTATGCTATACTTATATACGGTTTGAAAAAACTGCCTAAGACAGTAGGGGAGCTCGACTCATAAATATCCTACCGAGGACAAAACGTATCATGTAAAAAGAAGCGTATTGTACTTTCGTGTCTAGGTTTGGGCGCGTTTTTCTTTTGGAAAAATTCCCCAAGCAAAATAATTACGGAGGTGAACACACTAATGAGTGAAGCAATTATTGCTAAAAAAGCGGAACTAGTTGACGTAGTAGCTGAAAAAATGAAAGCTGCTGCATCTATCGTCGTTGTAGACGCTCGTGGTTTGACAGTTGAGCAAGATACAGTTCTTCGTCGTGAGCTTCGTGGAAGCGAAGTTGAGTATAAAGTCATTAAAAACTCAATCTTGCGTCGTGCAGCTGAAAAAGCTGGTCTTGAAGATCTTGCATCAGTATTCGTTGGACCATCTGCAGTAGCATTTTCTAACGAAGATGTTATTGCACCAGCGAAAATCTTGAACGACTTTTCTAAAAACGCTGAAGCACTTGAAATCAAAGGTGGTGCAATCGAAGGCGCTGTCGCATCTAAAGAAGAGATTCTTGCACTTGCAACTCTTCCAAACCGCGAAGGACTTCTTTCTATGCTCCTTTCTGTACTTCAAGCGCCAGTGCGCAACGTTGCTCTTGCAGTCAAAGCGGTTGCAGAAAGCAAAGAAGACGCAGCTTAATCTTAAGCTACGTAGCGTAGCCTAGCTACGAAAATCTATTATAAATTTAAAACATATTTGGAGGAAATAACAATGGCATTGAACATTGAAAACATTATTGCTGAAATTAAAGAAGCTTCAATCCTTGAATTGAACGACCTTGTAAAAGCTATCGAAGAAGAATTTGGTGTAACTGCAGCTGCTCCTGTAGCTGTTGCTGCAGCTGGTGCTGCTGACGCTGGTGCTGCTAAAGATTCATTCGACGTTGAATTGACATCTGCAGGCGACAAAAAAGTTGGCGTTATCAAAGTTGTACGTGAAATCACAGGTCTTGGTCTTAAAGAAGCTAAAGAACTTGTTGACGGTGCACCAGCACTTGTTAAAGAAGGCGTTGCAACTGCAGAAGCTGAAGAAATCAAAGCTAAATTGGAAGAAGCTGGAGCTTCAGTTACTCTTAAATAATAGAGCGACTACATTAGTAGCTTAAAAACATGATTAAATCGCTATTCTTAGGAGTAGTGGTTTTTCTTTTTGTTTAAGAAGTTGGCGAGTAAGTAATACTCAATGAAAANNGACGAAGTCAGTAACATATCTACGGTAAGGCGACGCTGACGTGGTTTGAAGAGATTTTCGAAAAGTATAAAATAGATTGAATTTAGAATAGTCCACTGAGTTTTATAAAACATTGTTAGAAATTGGTTTGAATTCCGCAATCAATTTGTTCGGTTTTTATTTCATTTCATTTAATTTAATTAAATTAGAATTTCCCAACCGTTTAACTCAAGATAAAAATCCCCAATCGAAGCGATTGAGGATTAAGCAAATGAATCTTAAACAATACCTTGGGCAATCATAGCGTTTGCTACATTTTCAAATGCAGCAATGTTTGCTCCTGCAAGATAGTCTTTATCAAGACCATATGTTTCTGAAGTTGTTTTAGCTGTGTTGAAGATGTTTGTCATGATGTCTTTGAGACGTCCATCAACTTCCTCACGAGTCCATGAGAGGCGAAGACTGTTTTGGCTCATTTCAAGGGCTGAAACGGCTACACCACCAGCGTTGGCAGCTTTGGCAGGTCCGTAGAAGATACCATTTTCTTTGTAGATTTTGATGGCATCAAGGTCGCTCGGCATGTTGGCACCTTCAGATACACAGATAACGCCTTGAGCAACCAAACGTTTAGCTGCTTCACCGTTGATTTCGTTTTGAGTAGCACATGGAAGCGCAATATCATAGTTTCCAGCGTAAGTCCATACAGAACCTTCGTGATATGTTGCAGTTGCTTTCTCAGCTGCATACTCAGTCAAACGAGCACGACGTTTCTCTTTAACATCAACCAAAAGATCGAAGTCGATACCATTTTCATCGATGACATAACCGTTTGAGTCAGATACAGAGATGACAGTAGCGCCAAGTTCAGTCGCTTTTTGAAGAGCGTATTGAGCAACGTTCCCAGAACCTGAAATAACCACTTTCTTACCAGCAAAGCTATTACCGTTAGCTTTGAGCATTTCTTCAGTATAGTAAACCAAACCGTAACCAGTTGCTTCTGGACGAATCAAGCTACCACCAAATTCAAGAGGCTTACCAGTCAAGACACCAGCATCAAATTGGTTAAGACGCTTGTATTGACCATAAAGGTAACCAATTTCACGTCCACCTACGCCGATATCACCAGCAGGTACGTCAAGTGATGGTCCGATGTGTTTTTGCAACTCAGTCATGAAGCTTTGGCAGAAGCGCATCACTTCAGCATCTGTTTTACCTTTAGGATCGAAGTCTGATCCACCTTTACCTCCACCGATTGGAAGTCCAGTCAAGACGTTTTTGAAGATTTGTTCAAATCCGAGGAATTTCAAAATCCCTTGGTTTACAGTTGGGTGGAAACGAAGTCCTCCTTTGTATGGTCCAACAGCTGAGTTGAATTGAACACGGTAACCACGGTTTACTTGAATTTTTCCATCACGGTCAACCCAAGGAACACGGAAAGAAATTACGCGCTCAGGCTCAGTAATACGTGCCAAGATATTTTCTTCGATATACTCAGGGTGTTTTTCAAATACAGGTTCCAAAGTGTTGAAAAATTCTTCAACAGCTTGGAGGAATTCAGCCTCGTGCCCATTACGAGCTTTTACAGTTTCAAACACGCTTTGGATATATTCTTTAGCAGATGTCATATCGTTCTCCTTTTGTTGTCATATTTTATTACATGAGCTATTATAGCAGAATTTTTTTAAACTGTAAAGAGAAAAACAAAAATTTTCTAAAAATTCTTTCAATTTAGTTTTAAGACTTTTTGAAAATAGACAAAAAACGAACCTTTTTCTTGTAAATATCTTTCTCAAAGAGAAAATCTGAAAATATGCTATAAGAAAAGAAAATGTTTAGCAATTCAGAAATCACTTGTTAATTTATCCATGATATGTTAGATTTGCCAGCAAAACTATGACCATTTTGGAGGAAAGAAATATTTACATCTCCTTATTCAGGGCAGGATTTTCTATACAAGTATAGATGTCTTGCTGGAGTTGGATCATGGAACCCAAGCGGTTATTGAGATTTAGAACTATCATCAGAATTTTTTCATTAGACTTGTTCGGTAACCATACAGTACTATACTATCTATGAACAAGACCCAGAAAAAGTAGCCTTATTTCTTAAGAATTTTAATAGTTTAAAGCACTTAGCACCTGTTTATATTGATGAAACAGGATTCGATACTTACTTTTATCGAGAATATGGTCGCTCATCAAAGGGTCAGTTAATAGGAGGTAAAGTCTCTGGAAGAAGATATCAGGGGATTTCTTTGGTTGCAGGTCTAACAAATGGTGACTTAATCGCTCCAATGACCTACGAAGAGACGATGACGAGCGACT
>NZ_VMNC01000021.1:0-26148 GCF_013277505.1 Streptococcus sp. k-378
TAATACTCTTCGAAAATCTCTTCAAACCACGTCAGCGTCGCCTTACCGTAGATATGGTTACTGACTTCGTCAGTTCTATCCACAACCTCAAAACAGTGTTTTGAGCTGACTTCGTCAGTTTTATCTACAACCTCAAAACTGTGCTTTGAGCAGCCTGCGGCTAGCTTCCTAGTTTGCTCTTTGATTTTCATTGAGTATAAGACACAAGGGATTCATTTTCGAGTTTGAGAAGGAGTCTGTGTACCAATGAGGCTTCTTCTTTTCTTGCTTTTTTGATAACTATCAAAAAAGTAGAAGATTAAGAGAAATATAGAAAGAGATTTCATGAAACAATTTTTAGAACGGGCCAGCATTTTGGCTCTCTCCCTCGTTTTGATTACCTCCTTTTCCATTTCGAGTGCCCTACCAGCCATGTTTGACTATTATCAGGGTTATTCTAAGGAACAAATTGAGCTCTTGGTGAGCTTGCCTTCCTTTGGAATCATGATGATGTTACTGCTAAATGGTTTCTTAGAAAAAATATTTCCTGAGCGCTTACAGATTAGTTTGGGCTTGCTGATTTTATCATTGAGCGGTACAGCTCCCTTCTGGTACCAAGCCTATCCCTTTGTCTTTGGGACACGGCTTCTTTTTGGTTTAGGTGTTGGGATGATCAATGCCAAGGCCATTTCTATTATCAGTGAACGCTATCAAGGAAAAAGGCGAATTCAGATGTTAGGGCTACGCGCTTCTGCAGAGGTCGTTGGAGCTTCTCTCATTACCTTGGCCGTCGGTCAGTTGTTGGCCTTTGGTTGGACAGCTATCTTTCTAGCCTATAGTGCTGGATTTTTGGTGCTGCCCCTTTATCTGCTCTTTGTCCCTTATGGAAAATCAAAGAAAGAAGTCAAGAAAAGAGCGAAGGAAGCAAGTCGTTTAACTCGAGAAATGAAAGGCTTGATTTTTACCCTAGCTATCGAAGCGGCAGCTGTAGTTTGTACCAATACAGCTATTACCATCCGTATTCCAAGTTTGATGGTGGAAAGAGGATTGGGGGATGCCCAGTTATCTAGTTTTGTTCTTAGTCTCATGCAGTTAATCGGGATTGTGGCTGGAGTGAGTTTTTCTTTCTTGATTTCTATCTTTAAAGAGAAACTGCTCCTCTGGTCTGGTATTACATTTGGCTTGGGGCAAATCGTGATTGCCTTGTCTCCATCCTTGTGGGTGGTAGTAGCAGGAAGTGTTCTGGCTGGATTTGCCTATAGTGTAGTCTTGACGACGGTCTTTCAACTTGTCTCTGAACGAATTCCAGCTAAACTCCTCAATCAAGCAACTTCATTTGCAGTTTTAGGCTGTAGTTTCGGAGCTTTTACGACCCCATTCATTCTAGGTGCAATAGGGTTACTAACGCACAATGGGATGCTGGTCTTTGCCATCTTAGGAGGTTGGTTGATTGTAACCTCTATCTTTGTCATGTACCTATTTCAAAAGAGAGCTTAGGATTGGTTTCCTAAGTTTTTCTTTTGATACTCAATGAAAATCAAAGAGCAAACTATAGTTGATTGAGTTTGGAATAGTACGCTGTAGCTGCTAAAACATTTCTAGAAATTAATTTGACTTTCCTAATAGAGTTGTTCATATCTTATTTCAATCTACTATAGAAAGCTAGCCGCAGGTTGCTCAAAATAGTGTGTTGAGGTTGCAGATGGAAACTGACGTGGTTTGAAGAGATTTTCGAAGAGTATGAGATTTTTATACCCATACAATATTTGTTTTAGGTACTTGTTTACAGACTAATTTCTTGATAAAATAGAGGTTATGACGAGATATAAAGCAACTATTTCCTATGATGGTTATGCCTTTGCTGGCTTTCAGCGCCAGCCTCATGCGCGTAGCGTTCAGGAAGAAATTGAAAAAACCTTGACCAGATTAAATAAGGGGCAAGCCATTACTGTTCACGGTGCTGGTAGGACAGATAGTGGGGTTCATGCCCTGGGACAGGTCATTCATTTTGACCTGCCTTATCAGATGGATGAGGAGAAACTCCGTTTTGCCTTGGATACCCAGTCTCCTGAAGATATTGATGTGATTTCGATTGAGCTTGTGGCAGATGATTTTCATTGCCGTTATGCCAAGCATAGCAAGACCTATGAGTTTATTGTGGATAGAGGACGTCCCAAAAATCCCATGCGCCGTCACTATGCCACCCACTTTCCCTACCCACTCGATGTGGAACGAATGCAGATTGCAATCAAAAAGCTAGAGGGAACCCATGATTTTACCGGTTTTACAGCCTCTGGGACTAGTGTAGAGGATAAGGTTCGCACCATCACAGATGCTAGTTTAATAGTCGATGAGACAGGACAATTTTTGACCTTTACCTTTTCAGGAAATGGGTTCTTGTATAAACAGATTCGCAATATGGTGGGGACTCTTCTCAAAATCGGTAACAACCGCATGCCAGTAGAGCAGATTGATCTCATCTTGGAGAAGAAGGACAGGCAACTTGCAGGTCCCACTGCAGCACCAAATGGTTTGTATTTAAAGGAGATTCGTTATGAAGAATAATCGTATTTTAGCACTTTCTGGAAATGATATTTTTAGTGGTGGTGGCCTGTCAGCTGATTTGGCTACCTATACTTTGAACGGCTTGCATGGCTTTGTAGCAGTGACTTGTTTGACAGCCTTGACAGAAAAAGGATTTGAAGTCTTTCCAACTGACGATACCATTTTTCAACATGAATTGGATAGCTTGCGTGATGTGGAGTTTGGGGGAATTAAGATTGGTCTTCTCCCTACTGTCAGTGTGGCTGAGAAGGCATTGGACTTTATCAAGAAACGCCCAGGAGTGCCTGTGGTATTGGACCCTGTCTTGGTCTGCAAGGAAACGCACGACGTAGCAGTTAGTGAACTTTGCCAAGAGTTGATTCGCTTTTTCCCTTATGTCAGTGTGATTACGCCTAACCTCCCAGAAGCAGAATTATTAGCTGGTCAAGAAATCAAAACCTTGGAAGACATGAAAACTGCAGCGCAGAAATTGCATGATTTAGGAGCGCCAGCAGTCATTATTAAGGGAGGCAATCGCCTTAGTCAGGACAAGGCTGTGGATGTCTTTTATGATGGACAAAACTTTACAGTTCTAGAAAATCCTGTCATTCAAGGGCAAAATGCTGGTGCAGGTTGTACCTTTGCTTCCAGCATTGCCAGTCATCTAGTCAAAGGTGATGAACTTTTACCAGCAGTAGAAAGCTCAAAGGCTTTCGTTTACCGTGCCATTGCACAGGCAGATCAGTATGGAGTAAGACAATATGAAGCAAACCAAAACAACTAAAATCGCCCTTGTATCCCTCTTAACCGCCCTTTCTGTGGTTCTAGGCTATTTCTTAAAAATTCCAACACCGACAGGTATTCTAACTCTTTTAGATGCGGGTGTTTTCTTTGCGGCCTTTTACTTTGGTAGTCGTGAAGGAGCTGTAGTCGGAGGACTAGCAGGTTTCTTGATTGACCTCTTATCAGGCTATCCTCAGTGGATGTTCTTTAGCTTGGTCAACCATGGCTTGCAGGGATTTTTCGCAGGATTTAAAGGAAAAACTCAGTGGTTAGGCCTTATCTTAGCAACGATTGCCATGGTAGGGGGTTACGCCTTGGGTTCTACATTGATGAATGGCTGGGCAGCAGCCCTACCAGAAATTTTACCAAATTTCATGCAAAATATGGTAGGGATGATTGTAGGATTTATTCTTAGTCAAAGTATCAAGAAGATTAAGTAAAGAGGCTGAGTCAAAAGTCTTTCAAATAAGAAAAACGCATAGTATCAGGTTTGAAAAGCTTGATACTATGCGTTTTATTGTGGGAAGATTTTCCTCATTTTCTAGTGAAATTGAACTTTTTCTAACATCTTTTTATAGATTACTTCTTAATCAATTATCATTTCCATTGTTGTTTCTTGGGGTTTCATCCCTTGTCTTTGATAAAAGCGGAGAGCACCCTCGTTATCATTCCAGACACTTAGGGTTAGATTATGGCAGCCAATTTCTTTAGCATAATTGAGAGCGAATTGATAGAGTTGATCACCAATTTTTTGACCACGAGCATTTTGATCTACACATAAATCTTTGATAAAAAGGGTTTTGATTTCTTGGAGAACAGGATTATCTGTTTTATCTTTTATGGTACAAAATAGGTGTCCGAGAACTTGTCCCTTCTCATCTTCAAAAACAAAAATAGGGGTATGTTCTTGAGAGAGAATATTTTGCAACTCAGAGGAACTATATTTAGTCCCAGTTTGCTTAAAAATATCTGGTCGAGCTTGGTGGTGAAGCGTAAGGATTTGTTGTAATAAATCGAGTAATTTAGGAATATCTTCTTGTTTAGCTTTTCGAATAGTCATGAAGGTTCTTTTTATTGGCTTAGTCTATAAGAAAAGCTTTAGGAGCAATCATTTTTCTTTATGAAGAGTTCTTAAAATAATTAACTGTGTTGACATAATCCAAAGAATGAGAATACTCATGTCCAATAGAGAAACATTTCCGTAGTCGTAAAGGCTGGCTCGCAGAAGATTTGAGGAAGGGATGAAAGGGAGGGCACGGTAAAGATGGTTTACCCACTCAGGTAGTCGATCTGCAGGATACATGAGTGGTGAGAACATGAGTCCAATCATAAGAATTAGCTGCGACATAAGGGTTACTGTATTTGGAGAAAAGGTGTAGGCTATAGCAAATCCCAGACTAATCATAGTAAGACAAATCAGAAGCACAATAAAAACACCAAGAAAAGATGGATGGAGACGAACAGAAAAACGGACATACCCAAGTAGAATAGAAATAAAAACTCCCGGCAAAATGGCAATTAACCACATCCACAAGTCAGCGAGAGAAATGAATATCCTAGGGATGGGTAAGGCACGAATATAATCAAAATGCCCTTCCAACTTATCATTTGCTATAACAGGGGAGGAAATTGTACAACCCATGGAGATAATTCCAATTAAAACAGAACCAGACGAAAGATAGTAGGCAGTAGTCGAATCGATATCGCCAATAACTAGAGGGTAGCCAAAAAGAAGAGAAATGGATAAGAGGAGCTGTGCTAGTGTAAAAAGGATGAAAAGCTCTTTTTGGCGCAAGTAGTTCCAATGAAGTAAGTAAAAAAATTGAGTCATATTAGTTGGTTAGCTCCTCTCTATAAAGGTCAGAAATAGTCAATGTTTTTTGATGAAGAGAGAGATTGGAAATTGTTTTTTGACCAAGTTCTTCTGTCAGTTGTGCTATCAATGGAGCTAGACTTCTTTCCTCAATCTCTAATTGACAACTAACACCATTGATAATTGTATAATCTTCTATTTTGTCTAATATACTTTTAGTCTTAAAATCAAAGCTTATCTGATACAGTTTGTCATGGATGATTTGCTTAACCTTTCCTGATTTGAGCAATCTACCATTATTAAAGAGGGCGTAATTATCTGCATATTTTTCAACCTCCAGAAGATTATGAGTAACGATAATAATGGTATGCCCCTTGCTAGCTAACTTTTGCAATAATTGCCATTGCTTTTCACGACGAATGGGGTCAACATCATTTGTTGGTTCGTCAAGAAGAATGATGTCTGAGCTACCGATTAGTGTCATAGCGAAGGAAGTTAGTCTTTTGAGACCGCCCGAAAGATCCTTACCTTTTTTGTAACGATAGTCTTCAATTTCTAAATCAGTGAGAAGCTGGCTGATTGTTTTTTCTAGTTCTTGGGAACTCAATCCTCGCATTTTTCCAAGTATTTCTAAATTTTGTTCTACGGTTAATTTGTCGAGTGGGGCATATTGTTGAGACATATAACTAATTAAGGTGCGTGCTTGTTTACGATTGTATATAAAAGAAATATCACCATACAAAATATCTCCTTGGTCAGGTTTAGTAAAACCAATCATTTGATTCAATAGAGTAGATTTTCCAGCTCCATTGTGTCCCAAAAAAGCCGTGATTTTTGCTGGTGATATTTCTAAGGAAATATGATTATTGGCTAAGTGCTGACCATCAAAAGATTTAGTCAAATTATCAATTACGAGTTTTGCAGTTGTCATAACTTTAATTCTCCGTACTTAGAAAAAATTTCCCAATCGTCTTCTTTACCTGTGCCGCATGTTGGACATTCATCAAGATAGCGTCCCCAAGAATCGTGTGTGAATGAGGCTCCGTTTTCATAATTGATTTCGTATTGATGGTTAAGGCTAATTGGTTCCGTATATTGAGTTAATAATCGGATAGTTTCATCAACAATGGCAGAAGTCAGTTGAAATATTGCTGGACCATAGGCTATTGTAGGGATTGTTTTTGTAATCGTACGAACACCGTGGAATTGTTCAAGGAATAGAGTGTCAATTTTTGTATAATAAATATTTAAACAATCAAAACAGCCTGTTTGGTAAGGGATAACTGAATAGACACGACCACGACTAACTTGACTGGCGCCAAATATACAGGGAATATTTTTTGTAACGATTGCTTTATTTACGATACGTTGAATATCATATTGAGGTTCATCAATCACACATATCGTAATATCAACATCATCAAGTAAAGGAATCAAGTCACTTACAGAGGTGATACGTATATTATGGGTTTCTACTTCAATATCGGAATTCATTTTTGTAACTTCTCTATGGGCAATTTGAACTTTAGATAAGCCAATATCATCTTCCTTGTATAGAAATTGTCTTCCTAGATTACTTTGCTCAACAATGTCAAAATCCACTATTTTTATCTTTTTAGGTCCCAAGCCTGCTAGTAATGTCAGTATGTTAGAACCCCCACCACCAAGACCTAGTAAAAGGATAGTAGACTGATGAATTTTTTTCTGTGTTGCAATACTATCTTGGAAGCTATTTAAATAGCGACTGAAATAATATATATTTGAATGATAACGTTCTTTAATATCCTGAATTTCGCCCGCTTCTTCGAGAACCCCCTCATTATCTAAGAGTTCAAGAGCGCCTGTGATGTCTTCTTCAGTTAAATCATCATATTTTGTTAGCATGATATTGAGAATATCTTGAAAAGGACGTCCGTCCAAAATATTGACTAAATTCCACATTTTATTATTATCATCCTTAATTTCTGTGGTTATACCAATTTGTAGCCCAATCCTAAATAAATTTTTATGAAGTTTATAAACAGGATATATTTCTTTTATTCTTGGATGATAGAATTTCATTTTAACCTCACTATTTTATTAAAAAAGGAAGACGAGGTGATTATAAATCATATATCCTCGTCTTGCAACTCCTAGTTCCTATTACAAATGGAAATAAGTAGAAAGAAAATGGTGAACCTATCTACTCAATTCCAACAGTAGGAATAAATAGAAAAGAACTCCTCTAAAAACTCAATTTTAAAATGCTAATTTTTCAACCTTTTCTGGTTACTAAACATAGAAAACCGGTAGTTTTTAGAGGTGCCCAAAATTTAGAAAACACCCCAGCTAATATCAGTTTTAGCAATAACTTTACGCACTTGAATATTTTTCATTTTTGTAACTCCTTTCATATTTGATAAGAATATTGTATAATAAATTAACGATTTTTTTATCAGCATGTCATAATTGACGTATTTGACGTTATAATTGGCAAAATCATGCTTGTAGTGAGGAATTTGATGTTAAAAATTGCGATTTGTGATGATTCTAATAGGGATGGTAGTCAGCTAGAAAACTTACTCTTATCTTATAAGGACATCAAAATAGAAACGAGTGTTTATACGAATCCCCAAAAACTATTAGAACAATTGACAGAGAAGTACAGTTGTGTTTTTTTGGATATCGAGATGCCACAGATAACAGGAATTGATATGGCACAAAAAATCCGTAAGGTAAACCCTTTTATCCCGATTATCTTTGTTACCAGTTATCGAGATTATATGGAGCAGGTTTTTGAAGTGCAGACTTTTGATTATTTACTTAAACCAGTGACTTCTAAAAAATTATATAAAACTCTGGATAGAGTGGTACGTTTTTTGAATTTAGGGCAAGCTGTATTTACGTTTACTTTTGGAAAGCAGCATTATTCACTGCCTTTAGATGACATTGTATTTTTTGAAAAGGATAAGCGTGCTGTCTTTATTTACACTAAAGATCAGACTTACAAAGCTTTGCTTAAAACGAAAGATATTTTAGAGAAATTACCTGATTACTTTATTCAAATTCATTCTTCCTATATTATCAATCCTAGATATGTGACAGAGTTTGATTCGCAAATAGTCACAATTTTAAATGGAATGGATGAAAATCACCTTCCAATTAGCCGAAAATTTCAAACGTCTTTTAGAGAAAAGTATTATTATTATCTGAGTGAGAGGAATTTTTAATGTTAGTCAGTTTGCGGATTGTGAGTATTCTGTTTGATTTATTTTTGGGAATTATTTTCTTTTATAGACCTCTGTCCCAAAAAGAAAAGTCTAGGAGAATTTGTATCTTTACTTCTCTCCTTTTATTTTTCCATGCCTTGTTGACGATATTATTTTCAGGAGCTAATCTTTTCTTAGTAGGGAATCTTATTCTCAGTATCGCAGAGTATTATTTTTTAGGTCTTTATTTTGGATATGCTGTTCAAGAATCTTCGTTTTGGATTTTTTGTCAGATGAGTCTAACTTTACTAGCTGGTACTATACTCAATCAAGCAGTGCAACTATTTTCCCCTTTATCAGTCATTTCAGAAAATCTAATAGCCATGCTTTTTTATCTCGCTGTAGCTTTTCTTTTATCATTGCTAGTGACCCTGGTTCTTCGACAACTTTTTCGTGCACATCAAAAGTTAGTTTATACTGTTTCTAAAGGGACTTGGTTATACCAGTTTATTGTACCATTTTTGTCCATTTGTTTTGCTTTTACAGTATCAGCGATTCAAGGGCAAGTGTTTGAGAAGGATTATCTTTCTTTTGTTTCTGTATTAGCCCTCATTGTGTTAACGTTCTCTTCTCTCTATTTCACCCTATATCTTTCTCAGCAACAACAGAGGTATTATCAAAGCATACTAGAGACGGAACAGATGACCTTTCAACTGAGAGAAATGAAACAATCTAAAAAAGATTATAGGAGGATTCAAAGGATTCAACACGATTTGAAAAATCAACATTTAATCCTCCTTGCACTTTTAAAAGAAGATCCTGAACAAGCGAAGTCTTATCTCCAAAGCATGACAAATAGTATAGAGAACCAAACTGTCTGTTACTCCAAGAATACAACAATTAACTTTTTACTCAATCAAAAATTACAGGATAAGGTAGAGGACATACAATTGGAAATTGATTGTTTTGTACCTCAACGATTAGAAATCAATCCAGATATTTTAGCGGTTTTACTTGGTAATTTGTTGGACAATAGTCTTGAAGCCTGTATGCGCTTGAGTAATAAAGAAGATAGGGTCTTGATCTTAGGAATACGATATTTTCAGAAGAAACTCTTTATTGCTATCGAGAATTCATTTGATGAGAATGAATTGGTAATACGAAAGGAACGTCAGACAGAGGGATGGGGGCTTAAAAATATTGAGAGACTTGTAACCAATCATAGGGGAACAATGAAGAATTTCATTCAGAATGGACGTCATAAAACAGAAGTGATTCTTCTTGTCTAACTAGGGTTTGTTGCTATCTTAATCAAAATAAAGCAAGTCTTTGCTGGTACTTGTAAAGAGGTCAAAGCCATCCTTGGTAACAACACCGCAGTCTTCAATACGAACACCGACTTTACCAGGGATATAGATACCTGGTTCAACAGAGAAGCACATGCCTTCTTCGATGACCATGTCGTTTCCTTCCATGATAGATGGGAATTCATGGACATCCATACCGATACCATGCCCGAGACGGTGGTTGAAGTACTCACCATAACCAGCTTTTTCGATGACCTCACGGGCAGCGCGGTCCACTTCATGAGCAGTCACACCTGGCTTGATAAAGTCAAGAGCAGCTTGTTGGGCTTCAAGAGTCAAGTTGTAAATATCTTTCTTGAATTGGTCTGGTTTGCCGACAGCGACTGTACGAGTCATATCTGACGCATAGCCATTGACCAGAACACCAAGGTCAAAGAGGAGAAGAGCATCATTTTCAACCTTATTAGCTGCTGGAATGCCGTGTGGATTCGCAGCATTATCACCAGTCAAGACCATGGTATCAAAGCTCATTTCATAGCCTTCACGTTTCATGGCAAAGTCAATTTGTGCGATGATATCTGTCTCAGTCTTATCAAGAGAAATATTGTCAAAACCAACATGAACAGCCTTGTCAGCATAAAGACCTGCAACCATCATTTTTTGTACTTCATCAGCTGATTTGATGAGGCGCATGCGTTGGATACGAGGAGTGAGGTTTTCAAACTCAGCAGTTTCAAAAACTGTTTTCAAACCATGGTATTTGGTCAAGATGAGATTGTCAAACTCAACAGCGACACGTTTGAAGTCAAGTTGTGGAAGAGCATGTTTGATTTTTTGCCATGGATTTTCAGAATCGACATAGCCCACTACTGGGAAGGAAACGGTGCTACTTGCACGTTCTACTTCAAGAGCTGGGACAAAGAGGAGAGGTTCCTGATCTGCTAGGACAAAGAGGAACATTTGGCGTTCATGGGGATCACTGTAAAAACCAGTGAGGTAATTGATTGTGACGGGGTCAGATACGACAGCGACGTCTAGTTTTTCTGATTCAAGATATGTTAGGATTTGTTGTAATTTAGACATATGCTACCTTCTTTCTACCCCTCTATTTTGGCAAAAAATGAGAGAAAATGCAAGGGAGAAGGGTAAAAGAAAAGACAAAAAAACTCCGACAAGATAACGGAGTTCTTTGATATAGTTTCACTTTGTTTAAGAAAAGTCAGCCTTGCTTTTGACATCACTGTATTCTTCAGCGATTTCTTGGCTGAGAATATCTTCATAGGCAGGGAGTTGGATGTCCTGACCATATTTCTTCTTGAGGGCTGTAGTGACTAGGCGATAAGCCAGATTGGCATTACGAGAGAGGATAGGCCCGTGGAAGTAGGAACCAAAGACATTCTTATAATGAACCCCTTCGCCGACCTTTTCTTCGTTGTTTCCATTTCCATAGACAACCTGTCCCAGTGGTTTTTGGTCATCAGAGAGGAAGGTACGTCCCTGGTGATTTTCAAATCCATAGTAGGTTTCATTGAAATCTTCATTGTGAATCTTGATGTCCCCGATAAAACGGTTATTGGTCTGGTTGAGAGTGTAGTGGCCCATGACCCCTAGTCCTTCGATGCGTTTGCCTGAAGCTTCAACATAATATTGACCCAATAGTTGAAAACCACCGCAGATAGCCAGAACCACACCGTCGTTTTTGATGTAGTTGTCAATGCTCTCTTTTTTAGCAGGTAGGTCGTCTGCAATGATACTTTGTTCAAAGTCTTGACCGCCTCCGAAAAAGGCGATGTTGTAGTGATTTTCATCAAAATCATCATGGAGAGAAACGATGTCAACGGTCACATGGGCTCCCAGTTTTTCAGCAACATACTTGAGCATGAGGATGTTTCCATTGTCCCCGTAGGTATTCATGAGATTTCCGTAGAGGTGGGCAATGTTGAGCTGATAGGGGTAATTGCCATCTTTTGAGGAAAGTGAAGTATAAACCATTAGTTCATCTCCTTTCTAACAATCTGACGACTAGCCAGCAGTTCACGAAATTCCAGCATGGCAGTATAAGTTGCCAGAATATAGGCATGCTTGCAGTCTTGATTCTCAATGGTCTTGAGAACTTGCTCCAGATTACTCGTTTCAGTGATTTTCTCAGCTGGATAGCCAGTCACTCGGAGGCGACGAGCGATTTCAGAATGACGAACACCGCCAGCGTTGATTTCAGGAATGTCCATGTCAGTGATTTGCTCAAAGTCTGCATCCCAGATCCAGCTAGTGTCAATTCCATCTGCATAGTTGGCATTAAGGAGGACAGATAGGCTAAATGGATAAGGTGCTAGTTTGATCATTTCGATAGCTTGGGTTGCACCGACTGGATTTTTAATCAAGACAAGGGTACATTCCTTGTCACCGATATGAAAGGTTTCTTGGCGTCCAAAGACAGCACGGCTCTTGTCAAATCCCTGTTTGATGAGTTGGGAATCTGCGCCGAGGAAACGGGCGATGGCCACAGCAGCTAGGGCGTTATAGATATTATAGAGCCCGCCGATTTGGATACCGTATTCTTGGCCATCTATGACAAAGCGAGAGTGATTGTTGGTCAACTCAACTAGTTCTGTCAAGCGATAGTCGAGATTAGGACGTTTACATCCACAACCTTCACAGATATAGGCACCCAAGTTTGCATAAGTATTATGCTCATATTTGAGGATGCCTTGGCAGTTAGGGCAGATAATCCCTTCTGTATTGTAGTGAGCCAGTTGGGCTGGCCCTTTCTCCAAGTCAAAACCAAAATACTGTATAGGATTTGGGAAAGATGGTTTGTAGAAAAGTGGGCTGTCTCCGTTAAGGAGAACAGTAGCAGTTGGAACTTTCCGAATGGCATCCAATATCATGTTATAGGTAGTATAGATTTCACCGAAACGGTCCATCTGATCACGGAAGATATTAGTAATGACAAAAAGACTAGGCTGGATATAGTCACAGATACGAGATAGACTGGCTTCGTCAATTTCGAGGACGGCAATATTTTTCCCAGTTTTTGAAGATTTGGCTGTTAGGAAGGTTGTTGCAATTCCTGTAATCATGTTGGCACCGCTTGGGTTGGTTAGAACTTGACCATAAACCTCTTTTAAAATGCCGACAGTGAGGGCAGTTGTCAGGGTTTTTCCATTTGTTCCAGTGACCACGACAATCTCGTAGTTCTTAGCTAGGTTTTGTAAAATATCTTTATCAAATTGAAGGGCGACTTTCCCTGGGAGCGTACTTCCACGTCCAAGACGGCTTAAAACGAAGTGGGAAGAACACCCAGCAAGAAGGCCCAAAGTAGTTTTTAATTTCATGTTTCTATTATATCACAAAAGAGGGAAAAGACAGATTTGATACTCAATGAAAATCAAAGAGCAAACTAGGAAGCTAGCCGCAGGCTGTACTTGAGTACGGCAAGGTGAAGCTGACGTGGTTTGAATTTGATTTTCGAAGAGTATGAGATTTCGCAGAAATGAAAACAGCCCTCAGAGGGCTGTCAGTTAAGATGTGATCTCAACTTAAATCGCAAACAAGTCATTCAAGTTCTCAGCCAAAGTTGGGTGAGTGAAGATTTGTTTTGTGAAGTAAGTGTAAGGAATCTTGTTGTCCATAGCAACAGTGATGATGTTGATGATTTCTTGAGAACCTTCTGAGAAGATGCTTGCTCCAAGAATTTCTTTGGTTTCAGTATTAACAACAGCTTTGAAAGCTCCGCGAAGGTTTCCATTTACGTGACCACGAGGCATGGCTGCAACAGGAATTTCCTTAACAGCGTATGGAAGTTTCAAATCTGCTGCTTGGCTTTCAGTCAAACCAACTTGTGAAAGTGCAGGTGTGATGAACATAGTATTTGGCACATTGAGACGGTCTTCAAGTGTGTAGCTGCCATCTCCAGCAAGGTAGCTGTAAACAACACGGAAGTCATCAAGTGAAATGTAAGTAAATTGAAGGCCACCGTTGACATCTCCAACTGCAAAGACACCAGGAACGTTTGTTTGACAGTGTTTGTCTACTTTAATAGCGCCACGTTCAGTTAGTTCAATATCTGTATTTTCAAGTTGAAGTGGTTCTACATTTGGTTTGCGTCCAGTTGCGTAGAGAAGGGCATCGAAACGGTAAGTTTCGTTTTCAGTTACGACAAGCACTTGGTCACCGTCGTTTTTGATTTCAGTAGTATGGATATTTTGAAGCAATTCAATGCCATCTTCTTCCATGTATTGTTTAGCAAGAGCTGCGATGGAAGGTTCTGCACGAGGTAGGAAAATATCCAAGGCATCTAGGACTGTAACCTTGCTTCCAAGTTTGTTGTAAAGACCAGCAAATTCAAGACCGATATTTCCACCACCAAGGACTCCAAGTTTCTCAGGCAATTTGTCCAAGTTTTGGATACCTGTTGAGTCAAAGACGTTTTTGCTTGTAGCAAGTCCAGGGATAGGCAAGACGTTTGAAACAGCACCAGTGTTGATGACGATTGTTTCAGCAGTCAGTTCTTTCTTTTCATCACCAGCTTGGATTTCGATGACTTTATTGGAAAGGAAGTGAGCTTCCGCATCAAAGATATCCACGCCTGTACCAGCAACAGTCGCATAGTTTTTACTATTGAGGCGACCAGTGATCGTGTTTTTAGTAGCAATGACTTCTTCAAAAGATAAGTCCTTCTCAGCAGCAACTAGCAAAGTCTTAGTTGGGATACAACCGATGTTAATACAAGTTCCACCGTACATAGCTTTGCTACGTTCAATGAGGGCAACTTTTTTGCCAGCTGAAGCCAATTTACCAGCTAGTGTTTTACCAGCTTTACCAAATCCGATAACGATTAAATCATAAGTTAACATTTAGAGTTCCTCCTATTCGCATTTCATTCTAGCACAAGAAAAAAACTTTTGCACAATTCTGCTACGGAAAAGACAGAAAAAGATAAAAACGCTTTCCAGACAAAAAACTAGTAATTTTTTGACAAGCTTGATAAACTAAAATCCTATCTATTTTTATATAAGATAGAATAAATGTTCGAAAATAGGAGGTTTTATGAAATCGAATCGTTATATTATTGCCTTTGCTGGGGTCATTTTACACTTAATGCTGGGTTCTACTTATGCTTGGAGTGTTTATCGCAACCCTATTATTGAAAAAACGGGATGGGATCAGGCTTCTGTTGCCTTTGCCTTTAGTCTAGCAATCTTTTGTTTGGGCTTATCGGCTGCATTTATGGGGCGTTTGGTAGAAAAATTTGGTCCGAGAGTCATGGGGAGTCTATCTGCTTTTCTATACGCAGGTGGAAATATCTTAACAGGATTTGCAATAGACCGTCAGGAGCTGTGGTTGCTGTATCTCGCTTATGGCATTTTAGGTGGGCTTGGTTTGGGAGCAGGCTATATTACCCCTGTGTCAACAATTATAAAATGGTTTCCTGATAAACGTGGTCTCGCAACAGGTTTAGCGATTATGGGGTTTGGTTTTGCTTCTTTATTGACTAGTCCTATAGCGCAACATCTCATCGCGGGGGTAGGGCTTGTAGAAACTTTTTATATTTTAGGTGCAAGTTACTTTATTATCATGCTCCTAGCTTCACAATTCATTAAGCGTCCAAATGAGCAAGAGCTTGCAATTTTATCTGCTTCAGGGAAAGAAAAAATAGCCTCTTTGACGCAAGGAATGGCTGCAAATCAGGCTCTGAAAAGCAATCGGTTTTATATACTTTGGATTATTTTCTTTATCAACATAGCTTGTGGTTTAGGCTTAATTTCAGCGGCATCGCCAATGGCACAGGAAATGGCTGGCTTGTCTACAAGTCATGCAGCAGTAATGGTGGGCGTTTTAGGGATTTTCAATGGATTTGGTCGCTTGCTCTGGGCGAGTTTGTCTGACTATATCGGTCGCCCTCTAACCTTTAGTATATTACTGCTTGTCAATCTTTTCTTTTCTCTTTCACTTTGGCTCTTTACAGATTCCGTTTTATTTGTAGTCGCTATGTCTATTTTGATGACTTGCTATGGAGCTGGTTTTTCTTTGATTCCAGCTTATCTCAGTGATATTTTTGGAACCAAGGAATTGGCTGCTCTGCATGGTTATATTTTAACAGCTTGGGCAATGGCTGGTTTAGCAGGACCTATTTTATTAGCAGAGACTTATAAAATGGCTCATTCTTACACACAAACCTTGTTCGTTTTTATCATTTTATATAGTATCGCCTTGGCTTTGTCTTATTATCTAGGTCGTTCCATCAAAAAGGAAAGCTAAAAACCGCTTACATGATTTTCTGTAGAAATGGGGCTATCTTTTGCTTCTCTCTTGTGTTATACTAGATAGGTTGCAAAGAAAACAGTACTTTTCTTTTGTGGAAAAGAAGCAACACGATTTTGTATCCAGTATATGAAAATACGTCATAAAAAGAAAAGTATAAACTAAGCCCTATAGGGTGGCTTCGCACCACCTTTAGAAAGAAGAATAACGTGAAATTTAATGAATTAAACTTGTCTGCTGATTTGCTAGCAGAGATTGAAAAAGCTGGTTTTGTAGAAGCCAGTCCGATCCAAGAACAAACCATTCCCTTGGCCCTTGAAGGCAAGGACGTTATCGGTCAAGCTCAGACTGGTACAGGAAAAACTGCAGCCTTTGGCTTGCCTACCCTTGAAAAAATCCGTACAGAAGAAGGGACTATCCAAGCCTTGGTCATCGCTCCAACTCGTGAACTAGCTGTCCAAAGTCAAGAGGAACTCTTCCGCTTTGGTCGTAGTAAGGGAGTCAAGGTTCGCTCAGTATATGGTGGATCAAGCATCGAAAAACAAATTAAGGCTCTTAAATCTGGTGCCCATATCGTGGTGGGAACTCCAGGTCGCCTTTTGGACTTGATTAAACGCAAGGCCTTGAAATTACAAGATATTGAAACTCTTATCCTTGACGAAGCGGATGAAATGCTCAACATGGGCTTCCTTGAAGACATTGAAGCTATCATCTCCCGTGTCCCTGAAAACCGTCAAACTCTACTCTTCTCAGCAACTATGCCAGATGCTATCAAACGTATCGGTGTTCAGTTTATGAAAGAACCTGAGCATGTGAAGATTGCTGCTAAGGAATTGACAACAGAATTGGTTGACCAATACTATATCCGAGTTAAAGAACAAGAAAAATTTGACACCATGACTCGTCTCATGGATGTGGAGCAACCTGAGCTTGCTATCGTATTTGGTCGTACAAAACGCCGTGTAGATGAATTGACTCGTGGTTTGAAAATCCGTGGCTTCCGTGCAGAAGGAATTCATGGTGATTTGGACCAAAACAAACGTCTTCGTGTCCTTCGTGACTTTAAAAATGGCAATCTTGATGTTCTGGTTGCGACAGACGTTGCAGCGCGTGGTTTGGATATTTCAGGTGTGACCCATGTCTACAACTACGATATTCCACAAGATCCTGAAAGTTATGTTCACCGTATCGGTCGTACAGGTCGTGCTGGTAAGTCAGGTCAGTCTATTACTTTTGTTGCTCCAAACGAAATGGGTTACCTGCAAATCATTGAAAACTTGACCAAGAAACGCATGAAAGGTCTCAAACCTGCAAGTGCAGAAGAAGCATTTCAAGCTAAAAAACACGTAGCTCTTAAGAAAATCGAACGTGATTTTGCAGATGAGACTATCCGTGCCAACTTTGAGAAATTTGGTAAGGATGCTCGTAAGCTAGCTGCCGAATTTACTCCAGAAGAATTGGCAATGTATATCTTGAGTCTGACTGTTCAAGATCCAGATAGTCTTCCTGAAGTAGAAATTGCACGTGAAAAACCACTGCCATTTAAACCATCAGGTAATGGCTTCAGTGGTAAAGCTAAGGGAGGTCGTGGAGGCCGTCGTGGAGATGACCGTCGAGACCGTGATCGCCGTGGCAATGATCGTTTTGATAAGGAAAAACGTTATCGTAAGGATAATAAAAAACCACGCACTACTTCAAGCGAAAAGCAAACAGGCTTTGTGATTCGTAACAAGGGCGATAAATAAGAAAAAGCGGTTCAAAATGAATCGCTTTTTTTTATATAAGGAGACCGAATGTGAAAAGATAATACTCAATAAAAATCAAAGAGCAAACTAGGAAACTAGCCGCAGGCTGTACTTGAGTACGGCAAGGCGACGTTGATGCGGTTTGAAGAGATTTTCGAAGAGTATAAATAAAATCATTATATTATATTTTATAACGTCATAATATACAAAAAATAGGCAAATTGTCAATAGAAAAGGAACAACTTAATTAAAAATATTCTGGTTTTTAAAAATTGCAATTAAATAAGCAATTTTCAGATAATAATTGAAAATTCAAGCTGTTTATGTTATAATGATAGCGATTAAATTCGAGGTGAAAAATGGCACATTTATTAGAAAAAACTAGAAAAATTACTTCTATCCTGAAGCGCTCAGACGAGCAGTTGCAGGAAGAGCTTCCCTACAATGCGATTACCCGTCAATTGGCAGATATTATTGACTGTAACGCCTGTATCGTTAATAGCAAGGGACGTCTCCTTGGCTATTTTATGCGTTACAAAACCAATACAGATCGTGTAGAGCAATTCTTTCAAACTAAAATTTTCCCGGATGACTACATTCAAGGTGCGAACATGATTTACGATACAGAAGCCAATCTGACAGTTGATCATGATTTAAGTATTTTTCCTGTGGAAAGTCGGAACGACTTTCCAGATGGTTTGACGACTATTGCACCGATTCATGTATCGGGGATTCGCCTTGGTTCTTTAATTATTTGGCGCAATGACAAAGAATTTGATGACGAGGACTTGATTCTTGTTGAGATTGCCAGTACCGTTGTTGGAATTCAGCTTCTCAACTTCCAGCGTGAAGAAGATGAGAAAAATATCCGTCGCCGTACTGCTGTTATCATGGCGGTTAATACCCTTTCTTACTCTGAACTCCGTGCTGTTTCAGCCATTTTAGGAGAGTTAAATGGAAATGAAGGGCAGTTGACTGCGTCAGTGATTGCAGATCGTATCGGAATCACTCGTTCTGTGATTGTCAATGCCCTGCGTAAACTTGAATCTGCGGGGATTATTGAAAGTCGCTCACTTGGAATGAAGGGAACCTACCTAAAGGTCTTGATTTCAGATATTTTTGAAGAAGTGAAGAAAAGAGATTACTAATGACTAAGGCTTTAATTTCGATTGATTATACAGAAGATTTTGTTGCAGATAGTGGAAAATTGACAGCAGGCGCTCCAGCCCAGGCTATTTCGGATGCCATTAGCAAGGTGACTAGACTAGCTTTTGAACGTGGAGACTACGTCTTTTTTACCATTGATGCGCACGAGGAAAATGATTGTTTCCATCCAGAAAGTAAACTATTCCCTCCTCATAATCTGATTGGGACTAGTGGACGCAATTTATACGGAGATTTGGGGATCTTTTATCAAGAGCGTGGTTCAGACAGTCGTGTCTTTTGGATGGATAAACGCCATTACTCAGCTTTTTCAGGGACTGACCTAGATATTCGTTTGAGAGAGCGTAGAGTGTCTACCGTTATCTTAACAGGTGTCTTGACGGATATCTGTGTCCTACATACAGCTATAGATGCCTATAATCTAGGATATGACATCGAGATTGTTAAACCAGCTGTTGCTTCCATTTGGCCTGAAAATCATCAATTTTCCCTAGGTCATTTCAAAAATACACTCGGAGCTAAGTTAGTAGATGAAAATCTAAATGAACTTTCTGAGTAATCTGGTTGGCGAAAATGAAAAAATTTGAAAAAAAGTGTTGACAAGCATCCCAAAAGTTGATATACTAGTAAAGTAATCGACGCGGGGATGGCGGAATTGGCAGACGCGCAGGACTAAGGATCCTGTGACCGCTTTAGGTCGTGAGGGTTCAAGTCCCTCTCTCCGCATAGGAAAAGAGTTAGCTAAAGCTAGCTCTTTTGTATTTCTCTAAAAAATTAGCATCCAGTCAAATGTAGTGGAGAATCATCGAAAATATGAGAAAACTGATCCTTGTTTCTGCTTTTGTCATAGAAGAATAATCAAGATTATCTTCTTCAAATTCTCCGATATTCTCTAAAGTTTTGTGCAAGTTGCACAGAACTTGTTTATTTTTTTGGTCATCTTGCCATAGAAATATAAAGCGTTTTCATATATAATATAATTATCAAAAGACAAAAGGAGTTCACCTCATGGTAGAATTGAATCTTAAAAATATTTACAAAAAATATCCAAACAGCGAACACTACTCAGTTGAAGATTTCAACTTGAACATCAAAGATAAAGAATTTATCGTTTTCGTAGGACCTTCAGGATGTGGTAAATCAACTACACTCCGTATGATTGCTGGTCTTGAAGACATCACAGAAGGTACTGCATCTATCGATGGCGTGGTTGTCAACGATGTAGCTCCAAAAGACCGCGACATCGCCATGGTATTCCAAAACTACGCTCTTTACCCACACATGACTGTTTATGACAACATGGCTTTCGGTTTGAAATTGCGTAAATACAGCAAAGAAGACATCGACAAACGTGTGCAAGAAGCAGCTGAAATTCTTGGATTGAAAGAATTTTTGGAACGTAAACCAGCTGACCTTTCAGGTGGTCAACGTCAACGTGTTGCCATGGGTCGTGCCATCGTCCGTGATGCAAAAGTATTCTTGATGGACGAACCTTTGTCAAACTTGGATGCTAAACTTCGTGTATCAATGCGTGCTGAAATTGCGAAAATCCACCGTCGTATCGGAGCTACAACTATCTACGTAACTCACGACCAAACAGAAGCGATGACACTTGCAGACCGTATCGTTATCATGTCAGCAACTAAGAACCCTGCTGGTACAGGTACTATCGGACGTGTTGAGCAAATCGGTACTCCTCAAGAAGTTTACAAAAACCCAGTTAACAAATTCGTTGCAGGATTCATCGGAAGCCCAGCAATGAACTTCATCAATGTGAAATTAGTTGGTAGCGAAATTATTTCTGATGGTTTCCGTTTGAAAGTTCCAGAAGGAGCATTGAAAGTTCTTCGCGAAAAAGGCTACGAAGGTAAAGAGTTGATTTTCGGTATCCGTCCAGAAGATGTGAATGCAGAACCTGCTTTCCTTGAAACATTCCCAGACTGTGTTGTAAAAGCGACTATCTCTGTATCAGAACTGCTTGGTTCAGAATCTCACCTATACTGCCAAGTTGGTAAAGACGAATTTGTTGCTAAAGTTGATGCTCGTGATTACTTGCAAACAGGTGCAACAGTTGAACTTGGATTTGACTTGAACAAAGCACACTTCTTCGATGTAGAAACTGAAAAAACAGTCTATTAAAATAAATAAAATTCAAAGCACTACAAGAAAAGATATCTCTTTATCGATTGTAGTGGAGAGATATCAGTTAATCTAGGGAGAGAAACAAAATGCTTCTCTCCTTTTTGCTAGGGAAGTCATAATATGTATCTATCTTGTGACGTGCCTTGAATAAAAATGGTCGTCTTATTTGACTTATAGGGTGACTAGCAAATGAAATATTGTTTTCCCTTTCTTCTTTACTGGAAAATATGCTATAATAGAGAGTAAAAACTTTGAAAGAAAGAAAAATATGAATTTAAAAGATTACATTGCAACAATTGAAAATTATCCAAAAGAAGGTATCACCTTCCGTGATATTAGTCCTTTGATGGCTGATGGAAATGCTTATAGCTACGCTGTTCGTGAAATTGTTCAGTATGCTACTGACAAGAAAATTGACATGGTTGTAGGGCCTGAGGCTCGTGGATTTATTGTGGGCTGTCCAGTTGCCTTTGAGTTGGGAATTGGTTTTGCACCTGTTCGTAAACCAGGTAAATTGCCACGTGAAGTCATTTCTGCTGACTATGAAAAAGAGTACGGTGTTGATACCTTGACTATGCATGCGGATGCCATCAAGCCAGGTCAACGTGTTCTTATCGTGGATGACCTCTTGGCAACAGGTGGAACTGTTAAGGCAACCATCGAGATGATTGAAAAGCTTGGCGGTGTTGTAGCAGGTTGTGCCTTCCTTGTTGAATTGGATGAATTGAACGGCCGTGAAAAAATCGGTGACTACGATTACAAAGTTTTGATGCATTATTAATGAAAAACAGTCCCTAGGGCTGTTTTCTCTACATTAGGATATAAAAATAGACTATAGCTAGTTAGAGAAAAACTATAATTGAAAACTATATCTTCTTGCAGTATAATAAAAGGACTAGGTGTTTGAGATTTAGTTTCATACTCAATGAAAATCAAAGAGCAAACTAGCCGTAAGCTGCTCAAAGTACAGCTTNNCGAAGTCAGTAACATATACGTACGGCAAGGCAACGTTGACGCGGTTTGAAGAGATTTTCGAAGAGTTTCAAACATATGCAATTATTTCTGAAAGAGTACAGTTAGGAGAGGGTTATGCCGATTCGAATTGATAGAAAATTACCAGCTGTTGAGATTTTACGGACAGAGAATATCTTTGTCATGGATGATCAACGTGCGGCCCAACAAGATATCCGTCCTTTGAAGATTTTAATTTTAAATCTCATGCCACAGAAAATGGTCACAGAAACCCAGTTGTTGCGCCATTTGGCTAATACGCCCCTGCAATTGGATATTGATTTTCTCTATATGGAGAGCCATCGTTCTAAAACAACTCGTTCAGAGTACATGGAGACCTTTTATAAAACCTTTCCTGAAGTCAAGGATGAGTATTTTGATGGGATGATTATCACGGGTGCTCCAGTTGAGCATTTACCATTTGAGGAAGTGGACTATTGGGAGGAATTTAGCCAGGTGCTTGAGTGGTCCAAGACCCATGTCTATTCGACCCTTTATATCTGTTGGGGGGCTCAGGCTGGTCTTTATCTGCGTTATGGAGTGGAAAAATACCAGATGGACAGTAAGTTATCGGGTATTTATCCTCAGGACACTTTAAAAGAAGGGCACCTTCTTTTAAGAGGCTTTGACGATAGCTATGTTTCCCCTCATTCTCGGCACACGGAGATTTCTAAGGAAGAGGTCTTAAACAAAACCAATCTCGAGATTTTATCAGAGGGTTCTCAGGTTGGGGTTTCGATTTTGGCTAGTCGTGATTTGCGTGAAATTTATAGTTTTGGGCATTTGGAATATGACCGTGATACCTTGGCAAAAGAGTATTTCCGAGATTGTGATGCAGGTTTAGATCCTCATATTCCAGAAAATTACTTTAAGGATGATGATGTCAATCAGACGCCTTGTCTTTGTTGGTCTTCATCGGCAGCCCTCTTTTTCAGTAACTGGGTAAATTATGCAGTCTATCAGGAAACCCCTTTTGACTGGAGAAAAATAGAAGATGATGCATCTGCATTTGGGTATTTATAAGAGGAATTATGACATATTTAGACGCTTTTAAATCAGGGAACTTGGTTTTACCGAGTGCCCTGCTCTTGCATTTTAAGGAACTCTTTCCTTCTAGCGACGATTTTCTGGTTTGGCAATTTTTCTATTTGCAAAATACGACAGGCTTAGAAGAAATGTCGCCAAGCCAGATTGCTGAAAGGATTGGCAAGGAAATTTCGGATGTCAACCAGTCCATTTCCAATCTGACGGAGAGGGGACTTCTCCAGTATCGTACTATCGAATTAAATGGCGAAATCGAATTGCTTTTTGATGCTAGTTTGGCTTTGGAACGTTTGGATGACTTGCTTGGAGCTATTGCTTCGAGTTCAGACCAGTTGATACCTCAAAATCATCTTAAGGATTTGGTGGAAACCTTCCAGCAGGAGTTGGGACGCTTGTTGACGCCTTTTGAGATTGAGGATTTGATGAAGACACTAAAGGAAGATGGAACCAGTGCTGACTTGATTAAGGAAGCTCTTCGTGAAGCTGTTTTGAATGGAAAACCAAACTGGAAGTACATCCAGGCGATTTTGAGAAACTGGCGACATGAAGGTATCAAAAGTGTGGCTCAAATCGAGGCTAAGCGGGCAGAAAGAGAAGCAAGCAATCCTCAGTTGACACAGGTATCGGCAGATTTCAGAAATGCTATGGATCTCTGGAAGGATTAATCCATGTCAGCAGGCTTGAAATCCGAGTAAGATTTGCAAGCTGTGTCTAATTGTGATAAAATAAATAGAAAATAAATTGAAAAAAGAGGTATGTGAAATGTCACGTAAACCATTTATCGCTGGTAACTGGAAAATGAACAAAAATCCAGAAGAAGCTAAAGCATTCGTTGAAGCAGTTGCGTCAAAACTTCCTTCATCAGATCTTGTTGAAGCAGGTATCGCTGCTCCAGCTCTTGATTTGACAACTGTTCTTGCTGCTGCTAAAGGTTCAAACCTTAAAGTTGCTGCTCAAAACTGCTACTTTGAAAATGCAGGTGCTTTCACTGGTGAAACTAGCCCACAAGTTTTGAAAGAAATCGGTACTGACTACGTTGTTATCGGTCACTCAGAACGCCGTGACTACTTCCATGAAACTGACGAAGATATCAACAAAAAAGCAAAAGCAATCTTTGCAAACGGTATGCTTCCAATCATCTGTTGTGGTGAGTCACTTGAAACTTACGAAGCTGGTAAAGCTGCTGAGTTTGTAGGTGCGCAAGTATCTGCTGCATTGGCTGGATTGACTGCTGAACAAGTTGCTACATCAGTTATCGCTTATGAGCCAATCTGGGCTATCGGTACTGGTAAATCAGCTTCACAAGACGACGCACAAAAAATGTGTAAAGTTGTTCGTGACGTTGTAGCTGCTGACTTTGGTCAAGAAGTTGCAGACAAAGTTCGTGTTCAATACGGTGGTTCTGTTAAACCTGAGAACGTTGCTTCATACATGGCTTGTCCAGACGTTGACGGTGCCCTTGTAGGTGGTGCGTCACTTGAAGCTGAAAGCTTCTTGGCTTTGCTTGACTTTGTAAAATAATCAGTAAGTAGCAAAAGCTAGGTGGAACAGCATTCGGATGTCTTTTCCATTTTTATAGGAGAGGAAAGATTGAAAACAAAAATTGTATGTATAGGGCTAGCAAGTCTTTGCTTACTTGGCGCAAGAGTTTCAGGAATTGCAGCAGATGAAACAAGTGGAAGCACAGTTTCAGAAAAATCTAATCTATCAACAGGGACTTCATCAACTAGTAGTAATGAACAGAGAAACAGTGTCTCTGCCCACTGGGATGGGGATTATTATGTAAAGGCTGATGGTTCTAAAGCTCAAAGTGAATGGATTTTTGATAATAACTACAAAGCTTGGTTTTATCTCAAATCAGACGGTCGTTATGCTCAAAATGAGTGGCAGGGCAATTACTACCTGAAATCAGGTGGCTATATGGCTCAAAACGAGTGGCTTTATGATAATAATTACAAGAGTTGGTTTTATCTCAAGTCAGATGGGGCTTATGCTCATCAAGAATGGCAATTGATTGGAAATAAGTGGTACTACTTCAAGAAGTGGGGTTACATGGCTAAAAGCCAATGGCAAGGAAGTTATTTCTTGAACGGTCAAGGTGCCATGATGCAAAATGAATGGCTTTATGATCCAGCCTATTCTGCTTATTTTTATCTCAAATCCGATGGAACTTATGCTAACCAAGAGTGGCAAAAAGTGGGCGGCAAATGGTACTATTTCAAGAAGTGGGGCTATATGGCTCGGAATGAGTGGCAAGGCAACTACTATTTGACTGGAAGTGGTGCCATGGCGACTGATGAAGTGATTATGGATGGCGCTCGCTATATCTTTGCGGCCTCTGGTGAGCTCAAAGAAAAGAAAGATTTGAATGTCGGTTGGGTTCACAGAGATGGTAAACGCTATTTCTTTAATAATAGAGAAGAACAAGTTGGAACCGAACATGCTAAGAAAGTTATTGATATTAGTGAGCACAATGGCCGTATCAATGATTGGAAAAAGGTTATTGATGAAAATGAAGTAGATGGTGTCATTGTTCGTCTAGGTTATAGCGGTAAAGAAGACAAGGAATTGGCGCATAACATTAAGGAGTTAAACCGTCTGGGAATACCTTATGGCGTCTATCTCTATACCTATGCTGAAAATGAGACTGATGCTGAGAATGATGCTGAACAGACCATTGAACTTCTGAAGAAATACAATATGAACTTGTCTTACCCTATCTACTATGATGTTGAGAACTGGGAGTATGTGAATAAAAGTAAGCGTGCTCCGAATGATACAGGTACTTGGGTTAAGATTATCAACAAGTACATGGAGACGATGAAGCAGGCGGGTTATCAAAATGTGTATGTCTATAGCTATCGTAGTTTATTACAGACGCGTTTAAAACACCCAGATATTTTAAAACATGTAAACTGGGTAGCGGCCTATAACAATGCTTTAGAATGGGAAAAACCTCATTATTCAGGAGAAAAAGGTTGGCAATATACCTCTTCTGAATACATGAAAGGAATCCAAGGGCGCGTAGATGTCAGCGTTTGGTATTAAGCTCTGATTAGAAAGAGGGATGTGATAGTAGCACCCTCTTTTTCTTTGTTTTATGATAGTTTATCCTCGAGTAAATTCAAGAACTTGCTCGGAAATGAATCTTATACTCAATGAAA
>NZ_VMNC01000022.1:0-15929 GCF_013277505.1 Streptococcus sp. k-378
ATCGCTTCTACACCTTGTGCCTTAGCGGCATCTACTTGTTCTTGAGCTGCTTGGGCTTCTTCTGGTGTTGCGGCTACATCTGGTTGAGCATCGATGGCCTGGTTCGCTTTGTCAGCAGCTGCTTGAGCTTCTGCCTTAGCTTTCGCTTTTTCTTCAGCTGTTAGATCTTGGCGAGCATCGATTTCCTTATTCTTAGCAGCTAATTCATCTGCCACTGCTTTCTTAGCAGCATCTTTGGCTACTGGAGTCACAGAGGTAACATCCGCTACACCTTTATCTTCTGCAGCGTCCACAAGTTTTTGGGTTGCTCGAGCTGCATCTTCTGTATCTTCATTATCAGGTTGAGCGTTGATTTTAGCTAATTCTGCATCAGCTAATTTTTGGGCTTCTGCTTTAGCTGCGTCTTTTTCTGCTTGACTTAGGTCTGTGCGCTTATCAATCTCATCATTTTTAGCTGTTAAGGCATTGGCAATTGCTGCCTTAGCATTCTCTTTAGCGATTGGGTTTACTTTAGAAATGGCTGTAGTGGCTTCTGTTTGCGCTTCATCTACAGCTGCATCTGTCGTCGCTGCATCGATTTTCTCAGTTGCTGCCTGGGCTGCTTCATTGGCTTTAGCAATAGCGGCTGTTTTTTCAGCTTCTGATAGATTTCTGTCTGCATTAATAGCATCTTCTTTAGCCTTACGAGCTGCTTCAATTGCCGCTTTGGCTTCAGCTTTTTTAGCTACTACTGGATTGTCTGCTGCAATGGCGGTTGTCCCTTCAGTCTGAGCTTGATCCAAGGCAGCTTTTGTTGTTAGGTTAGGATCATTAATGGCTGCTAATGCTTTCTCTTTATCTGCATTTACCTTAGCGATAGCTGCTTGTTTTTCATCATCAGTAGCATTAGGATCTGTATTAGCATTAATTTCTGCAATCTTATCTTCTGCAGCCTTGTTCACTGCATCAATCGCAGGTTGTTTATTTAGGGTCGTAAACTCTGTTAGTGGTCTTCTGTCTATAGATCCATCTGTATAGGTTACTAGTAAATCATTTCCATTTTTTGTGATCGATTGAATCTTACTATTTTGATTCTCTACTTCTTGACCGCGCTTAGACTCTAACCGTCTATCTGGATTGGTTTGAGAATATTCAAGCTTGACTTTTTCTTTTACTTTTTCAAACTCTTCATCTGTTACAGCTGCAGGGTTGGTAACGACAACCTTGTCGGCTTCCTCAGGAGTCTTTATATCATATTTTTGTTTCTGAGGTTTATTGACAACGTTGAAAGCATGATCATTGTTTTTTTGTTGTCCAGACCCAGTGAAGTCTGTTCCTTCAAGATCTGTAACCCGCACATAACGCCAACCCAAAGCCAGGCGTTTAGGATTTTCCCCTTGTGTCCCTTCGTTCAATTTAGATTGTGTCAATCCACTTGTTGCAGTTGTCCTACCCGAATAGATAATAACTGCTGGACTAGTCTCTGATGCTGGTGTTTCAGTTTTAAACTCATTGGCTGTATATCCATACTCAGTATCAACTTTATCATTTTCACCTGAAACAGGTTGAAAAGCGTTATTTCCACCTTTCAGCAGTTTAGCAGACTTAATCTTATCTGCATCATCTTTAATTTTGATATCAAATGAGTTGTCTTCTCCACTATACACATAGATTTCTCGTTCAGCTTCATCTGAGTATGGAATCTCAACTGTTGGAGGTTGATTGGTACGTGCTACATCAGCAACTGGAACCACATCTGTTGAACCGTCTTTATAGGTTACAGTGACGTTTCTATCCGCTACATTTACACTCTCCACTACTGAATCACGATTTGTTAAGGCAGTCCCTCTTTGCGACGCTAGTCTAGCATCCTGGCTAGTTTTAGAATATTCAACTTTAAGCTGATTTTTAATTTTGTCAATATCTGCAGTAGTTAAATTGTCAATATTTGAGACAGGAATTTTATCAGCATTGGTTTCTGGTTCCTGGATGCTATATTTGTAGGTTTGAGGTTTAAGGATAAGAGATATATATCCTGGATCTCTTATTGTCCCAGAGTCTCCAACATTATTCACACCTTGTTTATCACCAACCTTTACAAAGCGAGTCCCAATTTTTAATTCTTGTCCCTCACTTCTTGGGTATTTATTATTTCCTTTTAGACTATCATCCGGTTTTCCTGAAATGGTAATTTTAGCAGGAATCTCTTTAGTAGCAGCTGTAGCAGCTGTAGCAGCTGTAGCAGCTGTAGCAGCTGTAGTGTTAGACAAATTGTCATTAATTACAGTTCCAGTATAGCCAAACTCAAGGTTAAGTTTATCGTCACCTTCGTTAGACTTCTGAAATGACTGATTCGAACCCTTTTTGAATGTTGCATAAAGAATTTCCCCACTGTCATCGTAGACAGGAATTTCAATATTTGCATCTTCCTCATTATAAACAAAAATTTCCTTTTCATTCTGACGAGAGTAGGAGATTTCCGCTACAGGTTTTTGATTTTCTGCGCCAGTAGACGGTGCTCCATCTCCTGGGTCAGCATCCCCCCCTCCGTTAGGGTTAGCTGCCACAGCGGCTCCGCCTTGTGAGTCTGCGCCATTCTCAGCAGCTGACACTGCTCCGTTCCCCAAAAACATAAATAGAGCCGCTACTGCCACACTGGCTGCACCAAAACTATATTTACGAATAGAATAACGCGTGACCTTCTCACGACGCAGGCGCTCAGAACGACTCATGGATACTTTCTTGTCCATTACTTAAATCTCCTTTAGGATTATATTTTTCTACATAAGAGAGGCTCCTCCTTCCTTATAGAAGGAGACTTCCTCTATGCATAGATTTACTTTACTATGATACATAATTACCAAGATATATGCAACTTTTTTGTTTGCTAATATTTTGCTAAAAAAAAAAAACATTTTTTCGATTTTCGTGAATTTTATTCGGTTTTTTATCCATATTTTTCATTATTTTATGAATTTGTTAAGGATTTACCGATTCTTATGGCATCTTATGCTCTGATTTTTTAGGATTCAATCAACCCTTAATTTCTATAAATATTATTTTTTCAAAATAACTCTATCTTTTTCACTAGCCTCGACAAAATAAGTAGAAAAAATGTAAGGGGTTGCACCTTTTTCATTAGCATCATTTGAAGATGACAACATGCAAGGAGCCTAAAAAAGAGAAACTGCCAGTGATACCACTAGCTATTCTGATTGCTTGCCATAGAACAGAAGATAGCGGCTCCTTGCCTCTCCTGACTACTTGACTAGCCTTGACCACTTACTATAGCTGCTCAGTTTTAAACAAGCAGGTTATCAGAACGCCATGGCCTAGCCTACTGATTTTAAACAAGGAGCATTGGATGGCATCAAAAAAGAACACAGGCCTGCCGAGGCAGCCAAAGTTTTTGATCTTGGTCTCAGAACTCTCTTCAGCTAAGAAAAGAAATGAGGTGAGCAAGGACACTGAGAGCGGAAAGAGCCAGTCATCAAAAATCGAAAGCTTCCTTTAGAGGAGTCGAAAGCTTTTGTAGAGGCTCATCTCGAGGCTGCTTTCAGGGAAATTGCGGCACAGTTTGATTGTGCTCTCCCTTCAGTAGGGCAGCTTTAAAGCAGATTCAGGTCACTTGAAAAAGACGACTAGCTTTAAGGAACAAGATTCAAAGAAAGTCGCTGACTTCTCTAGTCTGGAGATTTTCCAATCTCCCTCCTTATGGGACGGTTCTATAGTAAAGTAAAATAGAAATAGGACAAATCATTCAGGACAATCAAATCGATTTCTAACCATGTTTTAGAAGCAGAGGTGTACTATTCTAGTTTCAATCTACTATATTTTTTAGCAAAGGGCTTTGAGATAATATAAAAATCGAAGTTCTGCTACTCCTATAAATGGAGTCATAGAAATTCGATTTTTTCTAATGATTCTAATCCTAGACGTTCAAAGATAGGCTCCACTCGTTTGGTATAGTAAAGATGGTTGAAAATCTCATCGATTTCCTCTTGTGTCAAACGTGATGTCATCTCTGGATCTGCTTCCAGAAGTAGTTTGAAGTCTACTTGCTTGTCCCAAGAGTAGGCTGTTTTTGGTTGTACCAAGTCATAGGCTTGCTCACGGGTCATGCCTTGTTCAATCAAGGTCAACATAGCACGTTGGCTAAAGAACAGACCAAAAGTCGCGTTCATGTTGCGGATCATGTTTTCTGGTAAGACCGTCAAGTTCTTGACGATATTTCCAAAACGGTTGAGCATGTAGTCAATCAAGATGGTCGTATCAGGTGTGATGATACGCTCAGCTGATGAGTGGGAAATGTCGTGTTCATGCCAGAGAGCCACATTCTCATAGGCTGTAATCATGTGACCACGCTCTAAACCCTGTTCAATCCCTTCTGCACGACCGCGTTCCAACCCTTTTTCTTCAGCTTACTCCAAGGCATAGTCCTGTGCTAACAAGGCTTGTTCTTCGCGTCTGCGTTGTTCACTAAACATCTCCCTGTCCTCCTCGGACCAGCTCTTGTAGTCCAGCAGTTGATCTGCTTGGCTGATGGCTCGCTCGGGTTCCTGAGTAAAGGGCTTATTCCCAAAAAACTCCAACCACGGCTTGCGAACCTCGTCTTTGCTGGTTTCTCTGTATTTTTTTTAGGTCTTATTTGTAATGTTTTTTCAATAGCAACTCAAACTCAGCGACGCTCATACCCAGCTGATGGCTGGCAACCTCGGAAGTCAGAAGTCCTTGGCGAACCATATCCAGAAAGGCAAAAAGTTTTCCACGTTCAAGTCCTTGTTCTAAACCTTTTTCGATGCCCTGTTCAATCCCCTCAGCTCGACCTCTCTCCAACCCTTTTTCTTCAGCTTGCTCCAAGGCATAGTCCTGTGCTAACAAGGCTTGTTCTTCGCGTCTGCGTTGTTCACTAAACATTTCCCTATCCTCCTCGGACCAGCTCTTATAGTCTAGCAGTTGGTCTGCTTGACTGATGGCTCGCTCGGGTTCCTGGGTAAAGGGCTTATTCCCAAAAAACTCCAACCACGGCTTGCGAACCTCGTCTTTGCTGGTTTCTCTGTATTTTTTATGTTTTATTTGTAATGTTTTTTCAATAGCGACTCAAACTCAGCGACGCTCATACCTAATTGCTCACTCGCAACCTCAGGTGTTAAAAGACCTTGACGTACTAGATTTGCTAAACCTACTTTTAATCCCTGTTCGATGCCTTGTTCAATCCCCTCAGCTCGACCACGTTCAAGACCTTCTGCACGACCTCTCTCCAACCCTTTTTCTTCAGCTTGTTCCAAGGCATAGTCCTGCGCTAGCAAGGCTTGTTCTTCGCGTCTGCGTTGTTCACTAAACATCTCCCTGTCCTCCTCGGACCAGCTCTTGTAGTCCAGCAGTTGATCTGCTTGGCTGATGGCTCGCTCGGGTTCCTGGGTAAAAGGTTTATTCCCAAAAAACTCCAACCATGGTTTGCGAATGCTATCTTTGCTGGTTTCTCTGTATTTTTTTAGTTCCAAGAACGCCATCTTAACCAGATGATTTTCTTGTCCATTATTGGTGATGGTTAAAACCTCACCTGTCGTATCCTCGCGCATACTAAAACTATGAAAAGCTAGGTCATCTGAAAAGTAATTGCTGTCCACAATTGCGATAGCGTATACTGGTGCAATGTGTTTGTAGCTCTGGTGAGTATTTCCTTCTTGCTGGCGGATTTTTTCTAGGTTTTGATTGACCTGACTGCACAGATAAGCCCACAGGCGATTGATGAAAAAATTCTGATGATGGACTTGAATCTCAATGATTACTTGAGTACCATTATCTAGTTCAGCTAAAACATCTATACTGGTATAGAAATCCTGTGCCGAGTACGGCAGGGAAGGCAAGACGTGAATATTGCTTCCCTCCAAAATGGTCACATTTTTGGCTGGCAAGTCCAGCATATCGCGAATAAACTGACAAGTGATTTCTGGGTTGCTGAAAATTTTCTTAGCAACCAAGTCATTAGTTGGGCTAATGCCCGGATGTCTTAAAATCATCCATTTCCTCCTTTTATTATACCATAGTTTTAAATCTAGGTTTACTAGATTTACTGCTACTATCTATTTATTCGGAAAAGAAATGAATTGTAAAGATATTTTATCTCGTTTCAACTAAAATATGAGCTTGATCAACCAACTGTCCATTAACAGTCAGATTTAGATAGAAATCTAAGGTCTTATCAGCAACAAAATACAGGGTTGGTATGCACAAATCTTTTTTGCTTTCTCCAGTTTGGAATTGAAGGACTTGAATCTCGTCCTGATAGGCGACACCATGGACACCTGTCCCCGGTTGAATCGAAATCTTAGCTTCCAAAGGAGTACTACTTTCGCTACGTTCAATCCTAAAATGAAGAGTCTCTCCCTTTGCCACAGCTAGGCTTTTTTCTGCAAATGCTAATCCCTGAACAACTTCTTTTTTTGATAAGCTAGGAGTTTTATAGAGGGAAATCTTGGTCAGTACAGGTAAATCCTGTGACTCTGTAATCATCACGCGCACCTTCTGTGCCTCTACTATCGGCCCTCGCAAGAGGCGCTTATGACCAACTGTGAAGCCCCTGCCAAATTCCTGCCAGACACCATCCACCTCTACTTGCACATGAAAAGCAGCGATTCGTTGCCCTAGCTTCAAATCTTCTCTTAACTCAATTACATCAAAAGTTTTAGGAGATCCTAGGTCTAGTTCTAACTGGATTGGCAAGCCTACGTCGCTTGCCCAAGAGCTGGTCTCAAGACCATCTGTCAGATGGTGACAAGCAAAGTCTGCGGAAAGAGCTGGACCAGATACCCCAGCTCCCAAAGCCAAATCTTCTTTATAGAGCTCATTGCGATAGGCCGCAAATTCATAGAGACGCTTGATATCTTTATCGTCAAAGAGCCCATCTTGATTCGGCGGAATATTAAGCAAGAGTGGAGTTCCCCGACCCACCGAGTGAAAGTAGATTTCGACCAACTCCTCAAGAGACTTAGGATCCTGATCCTCATGGTAGAACCAGCCCGGCCGGACGGAAACATCTGCCTCACCGATTGAAAAAATAGTGCCTGAAGAATCTCCATGCTGAAGATAATCCAGCTCTGCTTCTGTTCCGAGTTTGTCAGGATTCACCTTTTGCCATAGGGGATCACCTGCATACCCTCGTTCATTGCCAATCCAGCGGATACTAGTGCCTTCTGTTGAAAAAATTAAGCAATCCCCCTGCAGTTCACGAATAGTTTCAAACCATTTTTCAAATTCATAATTGACCTTTTGAGCGCCCTCTCCTCTGGCACCATCCATCCAGACCTCAGCAAATTTCCCTCCATTTCCATAGGCAGGATTTGATAAGATTTCCTTCAGCTGAGCCAGATAATAGGCATTATAGTCCGCTTCTCGGTCCACATGATAGAGAGGACTGTGGGCATCCCAGGGTGATAGGTAGACCCCCATATCCATATCAAACTCTGTGGCAGCTTGGGATACTTCAAGAAGCAAGTCCCCTTCTCCATTCCTCCAAGGACTGGCCTTGACCGAATAATCCGTATAAGCCGTCGGATAGAGGACAAAGCCATCATGGTGCTTGACCACCAAAATCAACTTTTTGAAGCCCGTTTCCTTGAGTACGCGAACCCACTCACGCGCGTCTAACCTTGTCGAGTTAAAGCGTTCAGGATTCTCCTGACCTGTCCCCCATTCCTGATCATAAAAGGTATTGGGGCCAAAATGGATAAAGGCTGCTAATTCATCCTCTAAATACGCTAGCTGGGCCTGACTAGGCAAGGGGCCATGCGGTTTTATTTCTCTTACCATACTACTTCCTATCTACATTTTTCTTTACTTTTTTGGCATGTACTTGCAATTCTGTTAACGCTAGAGGGCTTGTCAAGCCTTCAAATCGAAGACGAAGGGCATAAGTCTCTACCTTATCAAATTCAAAACGAAGCTCTTCATCCTTGTCGCTTGAAACTTTTCGGATAGCTAATACAGGACACCAATTCTCCTCTTGCTTGAGCAGGGAATCCTTATCCAAATGGTTGGGAGTCCGAGGTAAGCTAGGCTCATCCCCTACATAATAATCGATATGGGTAGGATCCACCGCCACGTAGTCTTGATTTTCGACATAATACAAGGTCACATTATCCACAAATCGCGGTTTTAAAATCCCTGCATCTCCAAAAAGAATGCCGACATTGGCTTGCTCTGACTTGGCAATCCAAGTATTGGCTGTCGATTTCTTCCGAGAAATGACCTTGTCATTGAGGTAAGAGACTGGGTGATTAGGCTCTGAGTGGGAAGCAAATACCAGAGGCAGGTTGGATCCTGTCCACTGATTGGAAATGACTTCCCCATCTACACTGGCATCTGTCACATGAATGGTGACTGTTGCTGGCAACTCACAGCCCGCTACTTGTCCTGTAAGAATACATTCTCCTACCTGAGCATAGACTTGAGGATCGAGTTCATCCCAAGTCACCTTGGCCGTATCTCGTCTGCCATCTGATAAGACTAGCTTAACTCGGTCTGGTAGGTGTGGGGCTTCCTTGACAAGCGTCCAAATCCTTTCAGTCTCAATAGCGCAAATCCCTTGGACACAAATCTGAGCAGAAACCTTTAAATCCAGCCCTTCTAGCTGGCCATATACCGTAAACTCATGAAAGCTTGCCATATCTTCTTCGGCTATTGCCTCCCAAACAACCTTGACTCGTTTTGCACCGCCAAACTCATAGTCCACCAAGACCGAAGACGGAAGCTGTGGATAAGTCCCCCTATCTGTATACAAGCGAAGTGGTCTTACAGAAACTGGCTTCCCTAGTGAGCTATTTTCTGCCACCTGCAAATGTATTTGATAGGTCTTTCCTTGATAAATAGCACTGATAACCAAGTCGCCTGCAGACAAGCAATGAAGCACTCCCTGCTTGATAATGGCGTGGGCACTACCACTCGTCTCCCAAATCACTTCACTATTCCCCACCTTGTTCACAGGGTTATCCACAGTTCGTGGATAAAGTCCAATAGCTGGGGAATCCCCTTCTTGTAATCCTGCCTGCTTGTCCACTCGAATCTCAAACAAGCGCTTATTTTTCACTGGTTGGTTAGCCAAAGCCTCTCCCACTAAGATATCAAAACTTGCTGGCTCTAGCCCTCTAGCACTGGCCTTTACTCTCACTTGACCTACCCGCTCCAAGCTCTGAACTAAGAGGACACCTCTGCCATGAAAGGCTTTCCGCTTAAACCGACCATTTTTCTGAGCCTTGTAACGTTCACGACTGGCCTGCCTTCCATTATCCACACCCACAATGCGAGCAGGACCCTCAATTTTAAAATGAAGCTGATTGGAAGCAGTCGGCACCCAATTTCCATCCTTGTCCAATACATCAAAATAGAGATAGAGGAGGTCTTGCCCATCTGGCTCCAGTTTTGTTTTCTCGGCATGTAACCCGATTTTGGCTGGCTTACCTGCAGTCACTACCCTATCTTCTGCCACAATCTGACCTTGACTGTCATAGGCCACAGCACGCAATTCTCCCGGTTGATAAGCCAAACGCCATTCAAGATAGAGTTGATCAGAACCTTCTCCCTCTTGGTATTTTCTGCCATCTGAAGTCCATTTTCCCTGAAAAGTCTTCCTACCTTGAGATTTTCCATTGTGAAATAGCTCTACAGAACCAGCATTTGAATATACTCGAACAGGGATATCCCCATACTTATCCACAACTTGTTGATAACTCTTGTGGATTTCCCAATTCCAGTGGGGCAGGATATGAACCATGGGATACTGATCTAGATCCAACCACTGACTTTGATAGAGATAATAGTCATTTTTAGGAATCCCTGCTGTGTCCACGATCCCAAAATAGGAACTCTTTACAGGCGTGTCATTTTGATTGTGCCAAGGAGTCGGCTCACCTATATAATCCACTCCTGTCCAGATAAACTGACCTGCGTAGTCTAGCCGATTTCTATCTGCTATCCAAGAAGCCGTCGCGGTCTTCCCCCAAGGAACCCGGTCATTGCCATAGTCCGACTGTTCAAAATTCCGCACGCGGCGATTATCCCCAACCCATTCCTTAGCTGGGCGAAAATAGCTGTCACGCGTTCGGGTAGCCGATGAGGTTTCAGATCCATAAAGTCGCCACTTAGGATGTCTTTTGCGAATCCCATCAATATTGTCTTCCGAGTAATTCAAGCCTACCACATCCAGCAAATCGGCTATCTTTTCATGGCCTCCAGACCCATCTCCAAAGCGAAACTCGTCCATTCCCATGGTCACAAAACGGCTATCATCCACTTCCTTAACCCTTCCCAGCAAGCGTTTGATAGTCTTCAATGAATGAGCATCTCCATTTGCTTCGCTGACTTCATTTCCCAAGGACCACATAAAAATCGCTGGATTGTTCTTGCCACGCTCAATCATGGTGCGCAAATCGTAATCTGACCAGAAATCGCCTGCTTTCGCTTCTGGATGAGTCGCTTCTTCCTCAAAAAAGCGACCATAGTCATATTCTTTCTTGCCTCCATACCAGGTATCAAAAGCTTCTTCTTGGATGAGTAGCCCCATTTTGGCAGCTAGAGCGAGTAAAATGCTACTGGCTGGATTATGGGTAATTCGAATAGCATTGACGCCCATTTCCTTCATCTGGCGCAAGCGTCTCTCAGCAGCTGACCTGTTTTCCACAGCTCCCAGCGCTCCGTAGTCATGGTGCAAACAAACCCCATGAATCTTCAACCAGCGACCATTTAGAAAGAAGCCCTTATCCACTTGCCAATCCACATAGCGGTAACCAAAGGTCTCCTCTTCTTCATCAACCAAAATGCCATCTTTGTAAAGGCGAGTCTTCAATTGGTAAAGGTAAGGATGGTCAATATCCCAAAGCAAAGGTTGGAAAATTGATATGGCTTGTTGGAAAGAATATTTGTCCCCAGACTCAATCACTAGAGAGTCTGTCGCCTGCCAGTCTGAAACCTGTTGTCCATCATACCAGATACTCTGCTCCAAATACACCGACACAGACTGAGAGCCATCATTTGAAACCTTACTTGTAAGCTGAGTCTCCACCCATCTATCTCTTTGTTCCTTGAGCTTGGGACTTTCTATCTTAATCCCATACAAATCCAGATGCACCGAATCTGTAATCAATAATTTTACTTCTCGGTAAATACCGCTACCAGAGTACCAACGACTGCTAGGTTGCTGATTTTCCACAAAAACCGCAAGCTGGTTGGCCGTCCCATCATTTCTTAGATAAGGCGTGATATCATAAGAAAAGGGTGTATAGCCATTGGGATAATAGCCCAGCACTTGCCCGTTGATATAGACTTGGGCATTCATGTAAACCCCGTCAAAGAGCAAACGCACCGATACAAGACTGGCATCTTCTTCCAAGTAAAACTGCGTCCGATACCAGGCTTGACCCCCGTTTAACTGACCACCCTCATTTTGCGCTGGCGAATACTGGTCAAAATCATTGTAAATACTCCAGTCATGTGGCACTTGAATGGCCTGCCAATTTCCCCTCTGAAAATCCGGCGCCAAGGCCTCTTCTTTCCCCACCTCTTGACTAAAAAACCAGTGATTTCGTAAAACTTCTTCTCTTCTCATACAAGCATTCCTCGTTAAACAAGTCTATTGACTTGACTATAGCACAAAACAAAAGCGCTTTCAAGACTTCCTCCATCACTCCCTAAATCCTCAGAAAAGATTCTATAATTTGTGGAAAAGTCTGAAAATCACTCCATGTTCATATAAACTGTCATTTTCAAGAAACAAGGTCAAACCTTACAAGAGCGCAAAAAACACCTCTCTGAATGTTCATTCCAGAGAGATGTCCCTTTTGTCTTAACTATTGTAAATCGACTGTCTAAAGTCATCTGAATCTTTGAGATAAGCTTTATAAATCGCTTTTTTCAGTTTTTGAACTGGAGTTTCAATAAACATAAATTTCTGAGCTGTTGTGTTTCCTGCTTTTATTTGAGCAAGTTCCTCTTTAACAGCTTTATTCATAAGCTCTTGTAATTTTTCTTTACTATCAATCACTTCTTCTTTTCCGTTGTAATTTATAGTAATTGGTGTTAACTTACCTAATTTCTCAACACGCTCATTTATTTGCTCTTTTTTGAACTCAGCATATGTTTTTCCTAGAATTTTATCAAAAATATATTTATCTGATAACGGTACTCCCTCTGCTTCAGCTTCTTCTTTAAACTGATTTGATACATAAGGAACAAATCCTTCATAGTAGCCCAAAGCAGCCATCAATTCAAAGGCTTGTTTTCTAAAGGTGATGTCCCCACTCATACCAGAGTCATTTTGACTAACACCATAAATGGTATCAAACATATCAACGGTATAGTAACCATTTGGTGCAATTTTACCTTTATCCTTAAAGCCAGCAATGATATAACGATTGACCAGGATATGATTGTCAATTAAACTATCAATATCTGTCAAGTTTTTGGCATCTTCTAAGGTCAGAGCTTGAATCTCCTCACTCTTATGAGTTGCTGGAATTACTGTATTACGATAATCTATCCATCTTCTAAATGGTGAACTAATCGGAACTATTTTCTTGAAATATTTAGTTTTTTCTTCATCAGTTAGATTTTTCGTTGCCTCAGCTTCTAGATAATCTAGAGTATAAAGGACATCAAAACTTCCCTTCATGTAAGATTGCAAATCTTCTGCCGTTTTAAATCGATCAGGTGTCTTATTGTAAAATCCATCCTTATCACTCTCATCATATACAAAGTTGAGATTGAAATAAGTATCCTTTTCTGGATTATAGGAGTTTTCAAAAATACCACGCGCATAAAACTCTGCGGCTGTACCATCTCGACGACCGTGATTATTAAACAAGACCGTTCTATCTAGTAAGTGCGTCATTTCATGAGAATAAGTCGCTGAACCTCTATCATCCAGAACTCTATCTATAAAGTAACGGACACCTAATCCATTAGCCTCAGCTCCCACCTTACTTACTGGAGAATAGTAATTCATAGGAGTCATAAACTGGTCGACCCCCTTATCAGCTCCACTACCAGTAGCTGGTGACCAAGTGCTATCAATCTGGGCATTCGGATTACTTGTATATTTCTTCATCGTATCAATAATCAAGCGATTTGTCAGCAACTTATCACGATTTTCTGGTTTTGTTATACGATAAAGAGTATCGACATAGTTGGCTTGTTGTACAGCCGCCTTTTCAATTAAAGACTTGACTCTAGCAAGCTCAGCCTGGTACTTAGTTGGATTAGACTGGGCGAGAGAAGTATCTATATAGGAACCAATATTACCGTAAGTAATCGTCGCCATATTACTAATCACATAAACATTTGGTTCTTTCACATTCAAAAGTCCCAAAATAGCAGCCATATTAGCCTCTTGTTTACGAGGATCCTTTTCCCCAGCTGTCAACTTGCTATACAGCCCGACATGCGCTGAAGGATTTTCCTTAGATGGTTTTTCAACAATCATAGCTTGGCTAGATTTTTTAAGCCAGGTATCCGCATCATCTGACGTAAAGAGTTGGCGATTGCTGTCTAAAAATTCCTTCAAGCTAGCCTTACCTGTAATGGTAGATAAATACTTTGTAAATGTTTGAGGACTATTGGTCAATTTCATCTCTTCATAAGACATGGATCCTAATTTTTTCAAACTATCCAAGGCTGTCATTGTCTTATTACCAAATGAGCTTGGATTAAAGGCCAGAATATCACGAATATTCGTGTCCCCAAATTGAATATTATAAAAACGATTGATATAAGACAGTCCCAACAAAATCTGCTCTTTGTATTGCTCCAGCTCTTGTTTGACCTTGCTGCGATTTTCAGGGGTATCTCCTATAATTCCTAATGTATGCGAGGCAATCTTTTTGAAACTTGACTCAGCTTGCCTCTTCGTCTGATCAAAGCTTTCTTGGATTGACAGTTTTTGAAGATACTCTATGCGCAACATATCTTTGACCTCTTGGTCAGTGATATTTGGGTGTGTTTTTCTGAGCGCAATTCTCCTTGTTATAATATCTCGAGGATCATAGACAGGCTCCAACTGTTCTTTTAGTTTACTGTCATGTAAGAAGTCTACTGACCTCGCGCTTGTGGTCAGAGCAGACACATCCACAGCATCTTCTCTCTCACTATTTGTTGGAAGGATGTGTGGTTTATCCTCCTGACTACCAACTAAAACAACTCTCGGTTTCATTGGTTTTGTTATTTGACTCACTTCTCGAGGATTAACCAATTCACCAGTTTGTTCATTGATAGCGTAGGTTCTGGTCAGTGTATTCTCACCAACTTCTCCTTCAGAGGCTACCTTTTCCATCTTTTTAGCAAGAGAAGAATCCTCTCTTCGCTCCTCAGTAACAGCAATCGGTTGTATTACTTTTTCCACATTACCAACTTGAATCACTTTATCGACTGCTGGATTTACTTGTCTAGTGGTGTCAGATACCGTCACCTGACCTGTTGCCTGGTCTAGTTGATAAGTCGTCCTAGTTTCCACCGAACCATCACGCCCTGCAACCGCTACTTCCTCTTTTCTGAACTCCAAAGCAGGATTCACCTGGTAGATCATTTTATGAGATAGGACAGTGGTTTCAACACTCGGTTTAGTTCCAACTTCTACAACTTGATCAACTTTGTTGGCTACTATTTTGACAGTTTTACTCTCAGAAATATTGCCACTTGCTTGATCTTTGGTATAGGTAGTAGTAACTTGTTCTTGTCCCTCAACACCCGAAATTTTTACTCTTGTAACGCCGTGGTCTAGCGCTTCATTCTTTTCATAAATGGTTTCATAAGGAACAGCTTTGGTCTCTACTTTGGTCTGAGGAATTTGAGTGTCTTCTTTAGTACCAACCAAGATTACTTTTTGTCGCATAGCTTTAGTTATTTCAGTTTTCTCAATTGGATTTGTTAACTCTCCTGTCTCCGGATTAACTTCATAAGTTTTAGTGACGGTTGTTTCCCCTTGCTCACCTGCATCTTCAACCTCTTCTTTTCCTTTTGGAAGTTCAGGGTTATCTTTTCTCAACTCGGTGATTTCTATAGGTGACACGATCTTTTCTACATTTCCAACTTTTACTATTTTGTCTTTAGCTGGAGTGTTTTCTGTTGTAGTTTCTTCTGAGATAGCTCCTGTTTCTTGATTTACTGTGTATGTTGTAGTTGATACTGAGCTACCATTCTCCCCTGGTGTTTCTTCTTGTTGCACATTGTAACTTAAATCTGACGATGCTTTATAAATTGTCTTAAAAGGAATTTCTTGTGATTGAACTGTTGGTTTTGTTCCTACTGCCGTTATTTTCGCTTGCATTGCTTTGGCTACTTTTGTTGAAACTTCTGGATCAGTTAATTCTCCTGTCGTCGAATTTACTTTATAAACACTTATAGTCGTTGTTTCTTCATCTTGACCTTGTTCTCTAACTACTTTAACCCCTTTATCAAGTGACTCATCCGCGATAAACTGTTCACGTCTTTTGGTTGTTGATCTTGTTTCTTCTACATTTCCAACCTTAACAACTCTATCTACTGGATGTTTTTCTATTTTTGTTGAAGTGTTTTCTACTATTTTCCCAGTACTTTCATCAAAACTGTAAGAAGTAGTTGTCACTTCCTTACCATTTTCGCCTGCTACTTCTACTCGTTGCTCTTTGTAATTTAAGGCTGGTGAAGCTTTATATGTTGTTTTATATTCCAATACTTTTTCTTTCGTTACTGGACTTGGGACAGTTGGTTGCTCTTGTGAATCTGACTGTTCTTGGGGAGATAAGGGTTCAGGCTGAACAGCTGATTCTGGTTCGTTTCCTTGACTTGGGTTGACCTCTGGAGATGGAGCCGTTTGTTCTGGTTGTTCTGGTTGTTTTTGGGGTTCTTGTGGGGCAGACTCACCAACATCCTTTACCCCCTCAACTGGATTCTCCAGCTGGTTCTCCTCACCCTTTTGTTCCGCA